>JBQGDK010000048.1:0-7439 GCA_052039025.1 Actinomycetota bacterium | reverse complement strand
CGTGGCCTTCCCCCTGGGGCTGCTGATCTGCGTCACCGGCGTGTCGGGGTCGGGGAAGTCGACGCTGGTCGAGGACGTGGTCCACCGGGCCCTCCAGCAGAAGGTGAACCGCTCTCGGATCGTCCCCGGGAAGCACCGGCGACTGGTCGGGTGGGAGGAGATCGACAAGGTCGTCCACGTGGACCAGTCGCCGATCGGCCGGACCCCCCGATCGAACCCGGCCACCTACACCGGCGTGTTCGACCACGTCCGCCGGCTGTTCTCGCAGACGCCCGAGGCCCGGGTGCGGGGGTACAAGCCTGGCCGGTTCTCGTTCAACGTCCGAGGCGGGAGGTGCGAGGCCTGCGCCGGGGACGGACAGATCAAGATCGAGATGCACTTCCTGCCCGACGTGTACGTGACATGCGAGGTGTGCAAGGGCAAGCGGTACAACCGGGAGACGCTGGCGGTGAGGTTCAAGAACCGGACCATCGCCGACGTCCTGGCGATGAGCGTGGACGAGGCCCTGGAGTTCTTCCGGAACATCCCGGTGATCGCCCGGCACCTCCAGACGCTGTCGGACGTGGGGCTCGGCTACATCAAGCTCGGACAGCCCGCGCCGACCCTTTCCGGCGGCGAGGCCCAGCGGGTCAAGCTGGCCTCGGAGCTGTCCCGTCGGGCCACCGGCCGGACCTTCTACATCCTCGACGAGCCCACCACCGGCCTCCACTTCGACGACGTCCGCAAGCTGCTGTCGGTCCTGGAGCGGCTGGTCGACGCGGGGAACACCGTCGTGGTCATCGAGCACAACCTCGACGTGGTGAAGACCGCCGACTGGCTGATCGACCTGGGCCCCGAGGGGGGCGAGGCCGGGGGCGAGGTGGTGGCCTCGGGGCCGCCCGAAGAGGTGGCCAGGGCGGCGGGTTCGCACACCGGACGGTTCCTGGCCGATGCCCTCGGGGAGCCTGCGGCGGCCCGGACGTCGGCATGAGGTGTGATAGAACACGTCCCGCTGTGCTGAGACGGCTCGTGCCCGTCCTGGGCGGCATCGCGCTGGTGGCCACGGCCTGTGGCACACCCGACATCGACGTCCGGGCGGAGGAGCGGGAGGGCCCGGCCTGGTTCTCCGTGGTGGTGGACTCGACCGCCGATGCCGGGGCCGGCCTGTCGTTGGCCACCGACGCCGAGGGCAACCCGCACCTCTCGTACCTGGCCTTCGAGGAGGAGGTGGAGGGCGAGGCCCCCGCGCCCGATCCGCTGGCCCCCACCCTCCCGGCCGTGATGCACGCCCACCTGATGCAGGACGCCTGGACCCGGGGCCCGGTGGCCGAGGAGCAGGACCTCGACGAGGCCTCCGAGACGGCCATCGCCGTCGACGCCGACGGCGTCCACCACGTGGTCTGGACCGCCGGCGGCCAGGTCCTGTACTCGTCGAACGCCGAGGGCGATTTCGCCGAGGAGCCGGAGGTCGTGACCGACGTCGAAGCGGTGGGCCTGTCGATCGCCGCCGACGAGGGCGGCATCCCGATGATCGCGTTCCAGACGTCCGAGGGCGCCGCGGAGGGACCGGCCTCGCTGGTCCGGCTGGCCACGCTGGAGGGTGCGTGGACCGTGGAGACCGTGGCCGAGGCCTCGACCCCCGAGGATCCGGCCGGCACGGCCGTTCTGGTCACCACCGACGCCCCCGTGGTGGCGTTCGGGTCCGACGGCGAGACGCTCGTGGCCTCGCGGCAGGGGGCTCGCTGGATCAGCGAGACCGTCGATGTCGACGGCGGCGTCGGGGTGTCGGGTGCGATCGACGCCGACGGGAACCCCCACCTCGCCTACCAGACCGCGGGCGGCGGGGTGAAGCACGCCCACTCGATCGACGGGGGTCCGTGGGAGGTCTCCGACGTCGGCTCGGGGGCCACCGGGTCGCCCGCCTCGATCGCGGTCGACGCCGACGGCGTGCACCACGTGGCCTGGCAGAACGCGGAGGGCCTGGCCTACGCCTCGAACGCCGCCGGCGAGTTCGCCGAGGAGGAGCTGCCGGTATCGACGGCCGAGGGCATCCGGCCACGGGTGGGAGCCAGCGCCGACGGCATCGTGTACGTGGCCTTCCGCGATGAGGGCGACACCGAGGTCCAGATGGCGGTCCGCACCGAGGACGCACCGCTCCTGGCCGTGCCCGCCCCCGAGGAGGACGGGGGGGGCGGGGGCGGCGCGCCGCCCACCGGACCCCCGCCGTGCGAGCCCGAGGGCACCGAGCTGGCCATCGCCGCGAGCAACCTTCAGTTCGACACCGACTGCCTGGCCGCGCCGGCGGGGGAGGCCTTCACGATCGAGTTCGACAACCAGGAGGCGGTCCCGCACAACGTGGCGATCTACCAGGCCGAGGGCGGCGCGGCGTTCTTCCAGGGGGAGATCATCACCGGCCCCGACACCATCACGTACCAGCCAGACCCGATCGATGAGGAAGGCAACCTGTACTTCCAGTGCGACGTCCACCCGACCATGAACGGGACGTTCGTGGTGGCCGCCGGCGGCGGCTAGCCGACCTCAGGGCTCCAGGCCGAGGCGGCGGAGCGTGTCCTCCGGCGTTGTGAATACCAGGCCTTCCGCCCGCGGGTCCTCGTCGAGCCCCGCCATGATCCCGTCGAACCGCTCCGCGGCCCACGTCGTCACCGGGGTATCGCTCCGGATCGCGAAGGCCAGATACGGATGCTCCACTCCCCGGATCGAGTCGAACACGGCGTCCCAGAAGTGGCGGGGGCTCCGCCAGTCTCGCCACATCGCCAGGACCCCATGCGGCGCGCCCCGGCCGCCCCCGGCGCCCCTGCCCGGGGATCGGAGGGTCCGGACCGGGTGCCGTGCGGCCCGGACGGCCCGGCGGACTCGACGCGGATGGAGGGCCAGGCGGCCGGAGCTGAGGGGAAGCTCCCACAGGGCTCGTCGACCGTTGGCGGCGGGCCGAGCGAAGTCGGCCGGGTCCGGCCGGTACGGCTGGCGGGGGACCGCCCCGTAGTCCGGGATCACCCCGGCCCACAGTTCCCCCCGGTGGCGGCCGGGCCCCTCCTGGGGCTCCCCCGGCTCCAGGGTCATGTCGATCCGCGCCCCCAGCCGGGTCGCGGTCTCCAGGACCCGGTTGCTGAGGAACCGAGACCCGAAACGGTGGAGCCGGGGCGGCTCGGCGAACCGAGCGGCGAACTCCTCGAACGACATCTCGATGCAGCGATCCACCCAGGCGGGATCGCCGTGGTCGGCGATCCACTGCCGGCCCTCAGGGATCCAGCGCCAGGCGTGCGGATGCACGCCGACCGTGTCGCCGAGATCCCGGACCCGCTCGAAGAAGCCCCGGTGGCGGTCCAGCACCCAGGCCGGGTCCCCGTATCCCTCGGCGATCTGAGGGTCGATCCGCAGGGCCCACGTCAGCGCGGCCGGCGCCCCGGTCAGCGAGGAGAGACGGGCCCGGAGGGAGGGGGCTCCCTCCATCAGCCGCTCGAACCCCCGCCACGGCGAGGGATCCTCGGGAGGGAAGGTGTGCTCGTCGGGCTCCACGTCCATGCACAGGATCACCGGAACGCGACCGTCCATCCCCGCAAGCATGGCAAGGTTCTCCGTGGGCCTCATCCGCCGAACGACGTACGCTCGCTACGGAGCCCCCTATGATTGGAGCAGGGCGTGAGTGACATCCCGAGACCGGACGCGGCTTCCGTCCCCGACGCCCCGGGGGCGTACCTCTTCCGCGACGCCGACGGCCGGGTGGTCTACGTCGGCAAGGCGAAGTCCCTCCGGAAGCGGCTCGCCTCGTACTGGGGCAGGCCGCTGCACCCCCGCACCGAGGCCATGATCGAGGCGGCCGATCGGGTCGAGTGGATCGTGGCGTCCGGCGAGGTCGACGCCCTCCACCTCGAGTACAACCTGATCCAGGAGCACCGACCCCGGTTCAACGTCCGGTACCGCGACGACAAGTCCTACCCGTACCTGGCGCTCACGGTGGCAGAGCGGTGGCCCCGGGCCATGGTCACGCGGTCGAAGCGGCGGAAGGGGATGCGGTCGTTCGGCCCGTACGCCCACGCCTACGCGATCCGGGAGACCCTTGACGCGCTGACCCGGGTGTTCCCCGTCCGGACCTGCTCGAACGGGTTCTTCGACCAGCGGCGGCGGGCCGGGCGTCCGTGCCTCTACTACGACATCGGCCGGTGCGCTGGACCGTGCGTCCCCGAGAAGACCGGGGTCACCGCGGATAGCTATCGGGGGCACGTCGACCGGCTTGCGGACTTCCTCGCCGGCAACCACCGGCCGATCCTCCGGGAGCTCGAGGCCGAGATGCGGTCCGCCTCGGCCGCCGAGGAATACGAGTCGGCGGCCCGGTTCCGCGACCGGCTGACGGCGGCCCGGAAGGCCATAGAGTCCCAGGAGATGGTGCTGTCCCCGCGGGACAACCTCGACGTGGTGGGCCTGGACGAGGACGACCTCGAGGCGGGGTTCCAGGTGTTCTTCGTTCGCCGCGGGCGGGTCACCGGCCGCCGCGGCTGGGTGGTCGACCGGGTCGAGGACCTCGACACTCCCGCCCTGGTGTCCTCCTTCCTCGAGCAGTTGTACATGGAGCGCGACGAGGTGCCTGCCCGGGTGCTCGTCCCCGTGTGGCCGCGCGACCGCGACGTGCTCGAGGCGTGGTTGTCGGGCCGGCGGGGAACCGCGGTGCAGATCGCCCTCCCCGAGCGCGGCGACAAGCGCCGTCTCCTCCAGGTCGTGACCACGAACGCGAAGGAGGCGTTCCTCCGCCACAAGCTGAAGCGGGCCACCGACTTCGCGGCCCGGTCCCGGGCGCTCGGCCAGCTCGGCGAGGCCCTTGGGCTGGCCCAGCCCCCCCTCCGGATCGAGGCATACGACGTTTCGAACATCGGGCCGACGGCGAAGGTCGGCTCGATGGTCGTGTTCGAGGACGGGTTGCCGAAGCGGACCGACTACCGGCGGTTCGAGATCAAGGGGGTACCCGGGCAGGATGACATCGCCTCGATGGAGGAGATGCTCGGTCGGCGGTTCGCTCGCTATCTGAAGGAGCGCGACGAGCCCGCCTCGACGCGGCGCAGGTTCGCCTACCCGCCCTCCCTGGTCGTGGTCGATGGCGGGCGGGGCCAGCTGAACGTGGCCCTCCGGGTGATCGACGGCCTCGGCCTCGACATCCCCGCGGTGGGGCTGGCCAAGCGCCTCGAGGAGGTGCACCTGCCCGGACAGCCGGAGCCGCTCCGGATCGAGCGCGGCTCGGAGGCGCTGTTCGTCCTCCAGCACATCCGGGACGAGGCCCACCGGTTCGCCGTCGACTACCACCGCAAGCTTCGGGGGCGCCGGGCCATGGCCTCGCCCCTCGACGACGTGCCGGGGGTGGGGCCGGCACGGAAGAAGGCCCTGCTGCGGCGGTTCGGTTCGCTGGCCCGGCTGGCCCGGGCCACCGAGGAGGAGATCGCCGCGACCCCGGGGGTGGGGCCCCGCCTCGCGGCCGAGATCTCCGGGCGCCTCCACCGGCCGTCGGAGGCGGCCTCGGCGTGACCGCCCGCCCCGCCAAGAGCGAGGAGCCCCGCCGGCTCCCCACCGGACCCCAGTTCACGCTGATCACCGGGCTCTCGGGGGCCGGCCGGTCGGAGGCGGCCAAGTGCCTCGAGGACCTGGGGTTCTTCGTGGTCGACAACCTCCCGCCGGCCCTGATCCCGAAGATGGCCGAGCTCGTGGAGGCCACCGGGGGTCCCCAGCGGGTGGCCATCGTTGCCGACGCCCGCGGAGGGAAGTTCTTCGAGGACCTGGCGAACGCCCTCGACGGGCTGCGGGACCGGCGGATCGCCACCCGGATCCTGTTCCTGGAGGCCTCGGACGAGGTGCTGGTCAGCCGGTTCGCCGAGACCCGCCGGAAGCACCCCCTGGCGCCCGAGGACCGCCGGGAGGAGGGGATCCGGCGGGAGCGAGCCATCATGGAGGCCCTTCGCGGCGACGCCGACCTCGTGATCGACACCACCGGCCTGACACCGCACGAGCTTCGCGAGCGCGTCCGCGACGCCTTCTCGAAGGCCCCGCCCGAAACCGGGCTCCAGGTCGCGGTGGTGTCCTTCGGCTACAAGTTCGGCGTGCCCCGGGACGCCGACCTGGTCCTCGACGTGCGGTTCCTGCCCAACCCGTACTGGCTCGACTGGCTCCGCCCGCTTCCCGGGACCGAGGCGCCGGTTCAGCGGTACGTCGCCGGTCAGCCCCAGTACGCGGAGTTCATGAGCCGGCTGCGGTCCCTCCTCGACCACGTCCTCCCCGGGTTCGTGGCCGAGGGGAAGTCGTACCTGACGGTGGCCGTGGGGTGTACCGGGGGACGACACCGGTCGGTCGTGGTGGCCGAGGACCTGGTCTCGTACTTCAGGGAGCGGGGCCTGCCGGTGACCCGGGATCACCGCGACGTCGACCGCGACTAGGTACGCTCCTCACCCGTGAACCGGGCCGTGGCGGTGGCGCTCGTGGCCCTCACCGTGGCCTGCGACGGGCCGGACGGCGACCCCGAGCAGCCCGTGGGGGGAGGGGGCGGCTCCGGGCTGGCGTCGGTGGTCCTCCGGGCCGGGGAGGTTCCGGACGGGCTGGAACCGAGGGGCGAGGGGCCGATCCCGTCGATCGAGGGGATCCTCCCGCCCCGGCGGCGCTTCCCGAACCTGCCGCCGGTACCCGAGGGGCTCCGCAGCGGCTTCGAGGAGGGGTACCGCCGGTCGTTCGAGGGCGGGGAGGGCGGCGCTTCCTCCACGGTGGTCCGGCTGGCCGACCCGTCGACCGCGGCCGCGCTCGTCGCCTACCTCCGCCTGTTGCCCGTGGGGGGCCACGCGGCCGACCCGGAGGAGGTCGCCGCCACCGGGCTGGGCGAGGAGGGGTACGGGTGGCGCCTGCTCGTGCCCGAGAACGAGTCGTCGGGCTACGTGTGGCGCTCCGGTGACCTGGTGGCGACCGTGACGCTCAGCGGGCCGGTCGGGGACGCCGGCCCAGAGGCCTCGCTGCCGCTGGCCGAGCGGGTCGACGCCCGCATGGGGTGAACGGGTCGTGGGGGCGGGGCCGGGTAGGATGGACCTCGAGACCACCGAGGAGGCGACGAACATGACGGTGAAGGTCGGGATCAACGGGTTCGGCCGGATCGGGCGTAACTTCTTCCGGGCCGCCAAGCGCCAGGGCGCTGACCTCGATTTCGTGGGGGTGAACGACATCACCGACGCGAAGACCCTGGCCCACCTGCTGAAGTACGACTCGGTCCTGGGGACCCTGGACGCGGACGTCGGCGTGAGCGACGAGGGCATCACGGTCGACGGCGACGAGCTGAAGGTGTTGGCCGAGCGGGACCCCGCCGCGCTCCCGTGGAAGGAGCTCGGGGCCGAGATCGTGATCGAGTCGACCGGCCTGTTCACCGACCGGGAGAACGCCTCCAAGCACCTCGAGGCCGGCGCCGAGAAGGTCATCATCAG
>JBQGDK010000047.1:0-3079 GCA_052039025.1 Actinomycetota bacterium | reverse complement strand
GGGTTCGCCGAGTTCCGTGACGGCATGGTCGAGATCGGGGTCCTCAGCGGTGTCGTGCTGGTCCTGGCGATCGCCGCGCTCCTGCTGCGGATGCGCCAGGAGAAGCCGGCGGAAGAGGACGACACCATCGGATCGTCGGGCTGAGAGCCACACGGCCCGCCCCCGCTCGGAAACGGCGGACCGACACGGGAAACTCACGCTCTCGGGACCCTTGGCCCTGGTCGCAGCGTCTCCTGGCCACGACGATGTGCTGTGGAGAGGAGTCGGTGTGAACACGATCTCCGACGCAGCTACCGGCGCGGCCCGGGCACCGCTCGAGGCCCTCCGGCACCGGGCCTCGTCGGCGCACGAGGTGTTCGCCTCCGGACGGGACCCGGACTTCATCCGCCGGCAGATCCCCCTCATCGAGACCGCCCTCCGGTACTTCGCACCCGAGGTGCGCCACGTGGACCGGCTGCCCGCCACCGGCCCGGTGCTCGTGGTGGGGAACCACTCGGGCCTCTTCTACATGCCGGACGTGTGGGTCACCGCGATCGCCGTCGCGCGCCGCCGCGGGTTGGACTCCCCGGTGTTCGCGCTCGGCTACGACCTCCTGTTCGCCATCCCGGGCATCGAGTCGGTCCTCCGCCGCTTCGGGGGCCTGCCCGCCAGCGGTACGGCCGCCGAGCAGGCGCTCGCCGAGGACGCCGCCCTGCTCGTGTACCCCGGCGGGGACTGGGAGGCGTGCCGGCCGTGGACGCAACGGAACCGGGTCGACCTCCACGGGCGGAAGGGCTTCGTGCGCCTCGCCCTCCGCGTCGGGGTCCCCGTCGTGCCCGTCGTGGCCCACGGCGCCCACAGCAGCGTGTTCGTGCTGACCCGGGGCGAGCGCGTCGCCCACCTCCTGGGGCTCGATCGGGTCCGAGTGAAGGTCATGCCCTTCCTCGTCGGTGTTCCCTTCGGGGTGGCGCCGGTGGTGCTGCCGCCGCTGCCCTTGCCGGCGAAGGTGACCGTCGAGTTCCTCGAGCCGCTCGACTGGTCCGGCGACGGCCCGGCCGCGGCCGACGATCCCCGGGTGGTGCAGCAGCGCTACGACGAGGTGACGGAGGTCCTCCAGGCGGGGCTCGACCGCCTGGCCGCCGACCGTCCCCACCCGCTCCTCAGCCGCTTCGGCCAGCCGCGGTGAGGAGGAGACCACGACCGTGGACCCCCCGCATGCCGCCATCGCCTCGTGGCTCACGCGTCGGCCCTGGGTCGTCCTCGCCGGGGCCGGCGTCGTCACGGCGGTCCTCGCCCTGGGCCTCCCGCGCCTCGACTTCGAGACCAGCCAGGAAGGCCTGATCGGCGAGGACCATCCGATCTCGGTGCAGAACGCCGAGTTCCAGCGCGACTTCGGCGGCGAGGCGATGATCGCCGTGTTCACCGCGGAGGACGGCCGGCGCATCGACGACCTGTTCGCCCCCGCCAACCGCGAGCAGCTCCGCCGCCTGGAGGACACGCTGCGGGACTCCGGCACGTTCCACTCGGTGATCGGCCCGGTCACGGGCCTCGAGTTCGGGCTGCGCCAGTTCGCGACCGCCCCGGACATGATCGCCGCGGCCGGGGCGAGGGCCGGGCGCGAGGCAGCGACCCCCGCCGAGGCGGCCGAGACCCAGGCCCTGCTGGACGCTCGTGTGGCCGGCAGTGCGGCGCGCGCGTCGGCCGCCCTGGCGGCGGGCGCCGGCCTCGACGATCCGGTGAGCCTCGACAACCCGGCCATGGTGGCGTTCCTGCTCTACGACGACGACGCCAACGCGTCGACCCGCCCCGTGCTCCGCGACGCGTTCCCCGACACCACCCACGCCCTGCTCGTCGCCCGGCTCCCGGGAAACATGCCGCTGGCCGACGCCAACGCCGCCATCGAGGTCTTCGAGGCGGCCGTGGCCGAGGTCGACCTCGACGGGTTCGAGGTGTTCGCCACCGGCTCACCCGAGCTGATCCGAGACATCAACGACTACCTCCAGTCGGGCCTCCTGACCCTCGGCCTGCTGTCGGCGTTGGTGATGATGGTCGTGCTGTTCGGCGTGTTCCGCGTCCGGTGGCGCCTGCTGTCGATGGCGATCGTGGTGATCGGCGCCCTGTGGGGCTTCGGCCTCATGGGCTACGTCGGTGTTCCCCTGACCCTCATCACGATCTCCGGCCTGCCGATCCTCGTCGGCCTCGGCGTCGACTTCTCGATCCAGGTCCACAACCGGTTCGAGGAAGAGCTCGCCCTCGGCGGCTCGCCGGCTCGGGCGGTGCAGCGGGTGTTCGCCCGCCTCGGCCCCGCGCTGGGGGTGGCCATGGCCGCCGCGATCGCCGGCTTCCTGTCGCTGCAGATCTCGGACGTCCCCCAGATCCGTCAGTTCGGGCTGATGCTGGCGCTCGGCATCGCGGCGCTGCTGGTGGCAGCCACCATGGTTCCGCTGGCCATCCTCGTGCTCCGGGAGCGCCACTGGCCGACGCGCACGGCGGCGCTGCCGGGGGGCGGGGTGCTCGAACGGGTCGTCCGGTGGCTGTGCTTCGCCCTGCGCCGCCGCCTCGTCCCCGTGGTGGCCGTCGGGGCGGTGGTGATCGTGACCGGGCTGGCGGTCGAGGGCCGGTTCACGATCCAGACAGATCCCGAGCGGTGGGTCCCGCAGGACAGCTCGACGGTGGAGGAGCTGCGCCGGCTCCGCGAGGTCAGCGAGTTCTCGAGCGAGCTGGTCGTGCTGATCGAGGCGCCGGATGTGACCTCCACCGAGGTGCTGCAGTGGGTGCAGCGCTTCGCGGATGCCCAGGTCGACCGCCATCCCGAGGTATTGGTGCGGGGCGCGAGCCTGGCCGGCGTCGTCGCCGACGTCACCGGTGCGCCTCCCGGCCAGGACGAGACGCTGGTCATGCTGGGCGGGGCGTTCGACGAGCCGCCCACCTACGACGTGGCCCCCGCCGACTTCGTGCGGTCGTTCGTCAGCGCCGATCGTCGCCGGGCCGCCGTCGTGTTCCCCATCCACCCGATCACGCTCCAGGAGCGCCGGACGTTGCTGGAGGAGATCCAAGCCGACCTCGACGCGCCGCCGGGAGCGACGGCCGCGGTGGCGCG
>JBQGDK010000046.1:0-10879 GCA_052039025.1 Actinomycetota bacterium | reverse complement strand
CAGGAGGTACAGGATCAGCCCGTAGTGGCACAGGCTCCCCGCCACCACCAGCGCGTGCCACACCTCGTGGTAGCCGAACACCTCCGGCCGCAGGGCGGGTCGGCGGAGCCAGAACATGACCGCCCCGACCGTGTAGCAGAGCCCGCCGGCGAACATCAGGGACGTGCCGATGATGCCGAGGTTGCCGATCGCCCATGGCAGGACGATGGCCCCGATCCATCCGAGCACGATGTACAGCGCCCCCTCGAGGATCCCCAGGCGCGTCGAGGCGATGCGGACGACCACGCCGAGGGCCGCCCCGCCCCAGACCACGGCCAGCACCACGGTCGACCAGGGAGGCCGGAGCGCCAGCAGGGCGAACGGCGTGTAGGTCCCGGCGATCAGGACGAAGATCATCGAGTGGTCGAGGTGGCGCATCCGGCGCAGCGCCCGGGGCGCCCAGTCGATCCGGTGGAGCGCCGCGCTGGCCGCGAACATCGCCGAGAGGCTCGCCGCGTACACGGCGGTCCCGATCCGGGCGGCGGCCGTCGAGCCCGCGGCGATCAGCGACAGGCCGGCCGGCACCGACACGATGAAGGCGGCCTGGTGGAGCCGGCCCCGCCAGCGGGGCCTCGGGAGGGCAGCGACGGCATCCATGGTGTGGGTATCGGCATCGATGATACGGGCCGGGAGCCGTCCCGAGCCCGTTGTGAGGGCCGGAGACGCGCAATACTATGGGAAGCCGACCGGCGGCCGAGCCGCCGTTTCTCATGGAGGGGACACACATGATCGCATCCGTGCTGGCCCAGCAGCAGACGGGAGGGAGCGTCACGTTCCTGATCTCGCTGGGGCTGATGGTGGCCATCTTCTACTTCCTGCTGATCCGCCCGCAGCAGCGCCGGGCCCGGCAGCAGCGCGAGCTCGTGGGCAGCCTGGCCGTCGGCGACGAGGTCGTCACGATCGGCGGGATGTTCGGCACGATCAGGGAGATGGACGACGAGAGCGTGACCCTGGACGTGGGTTCCGGGACCAGGATCCGCTTCCTCAAGCAGGCCGTGGCCCGGAAGTTCGTCCAGGAGGGCATGGAGGAGCGGGAGGCGAGCGAGGAGTCGTGACGAAGGAGGCACCGCGGCCCGACGCGGCCTCGCTCACCCTCGATGACGTCCAGCAGGACCCGGTCCTCTCGGCCTACATCTCCGCGGCCGATCGGGTCATGGACGGGCTCGGGTTCACCGAGCACGGATTCAGGCACGCCAACCTGACGGCCCGGATCGCGTACAACGTCATGAGCCGGCTCGGGTTCGACGAGCGGGAGACCCAGTTGGCGGCGATCGGCGGATACCTCCACGACATCGGCAACGCCATCTCCAGGTGGGGCCATGGGCAGACCGGCGCCGTCCTGGTCCATCAGGTCCTGTCCGACCGGCTCCCGCCGGCCGACCTCGGCTACGTTCTGGCCGCCGTGGGCAACCACGAGGAAGATGACGGGATGGGCGCCGGCCCGACCGCCGCGGCCGTGATCCTCGCCGACAAGTCCGACGTCCACCGATCACGGGTCCGAAAGACGGCCCAGATCGACTTCGACATCCACGACCGCGTGAATTACGCGGCCGAGCAGTCGTTCCTCCGCGTGGATGCGGACGCCAAGACGATCACGCTCGAGCTGACGATCGACACGACGATCTCGCACGTCATGGAGTACTTCGAGATCTTCCTCGGCCGGATGATGATGTGCCGGCGAGCCGCGGAGCAGCTCGACTGCTCGTTCCACCTCGACATCAACGGGGCGTCCCTCCTGTGAGATCGGTCCGCGGCCTGGTGGCCTCGATCGTGTTCGTCCTGGTCCTGGTGGTTGTCTCCGGCGCGGCGCTCCTGGCGGGGGGCCTCTCGCCCCAGCTGGGCCTGGACTTGGTCGGCGGGGTCTCGGTCGTGCTCACGGCGCCGGAGGGGACGCCGTCGCCGGTGATCGACCGAGCCCTGGAGACGATCCGGGAACGGGTCGACCGGCTCGGGGTGGCCGAGCCCGACATCACCCGCCAGGGTGACCTGAACATCCAGGTCCAGATCCCCGGAGCGGGCGGGCGGAGCCAGCAGCGGCTCCTCGAGCTGATCGGCCGCACCGCACGCCTCGAGTTCCGTGAGGTGCTGGAGACGATCCCACCGGGCAGCGAGCAGTACGAGGAGACCGAGGTGACCCCCGGATCGCCGGAGGATCAGGAGGTCGTGTTCCGCGACGCGAGCACCGCGGCTGGACAGGAGCCAACCCTGTACCGGCTCGGCGAGGTCCTGATGACCGGCGACGCGATCACCGAGGCACGGGCGGGGTTCCTCGACCCCGTCAGCGCCCCGCCGGGGGAGACGCCCGGATGGCGGGTGGACTTCGAGCTCAACAGCCAGGGCTCCGATCGCTTCGGTGAGATCACCACCGAACTGACCGGGGACCCGAACGTGGCGACCGACGACCGACAGCTGGCCATCGTGCTCGACCGGCGGGTGGAGTCCGCGCCGGCGGTGAACAGTCCCATCACCGGCGGGTCAGGCGTGATCACGGGGGACTTCACCGAGGCCGAGGTCCGGGACCTGGTCGTGGTCCTCCAGACCGGCGCGCTGCCCGTCGAGCTCGATCAGTCCGAGGTCCAGACCGTCAGCGCAACCCTCGGCCGAGAGTCGCTCCGCCAGGGGATCGTGGCCGGGGTGGTCGGGCTGATCCTCCTGTGCCTGTACCTGGCCTTCTACTACCGGCTCCTCGGCATCGTGACGTGGTTCGGGATGGCGATCTGGGGGCTGTTCTCCCTGACGCTGGTCGCGCTGATGGGGCAGGCGGTCGGCTACAGCCTGACGCTGGCCGGCGTGGCAGGCGTCATCGTGTCGCTCGGGATCGCCGCCGACTCGTACATCGTCTTCTACGAGCGGCTGAAGGACGAGGTTCGGAAGGGAAAGACGCCGCGGGCGGCCGTGGCGCCTGCGTTCGCCGCAGCGTGGCGGACGATCCTGGCGGCGAACACCGTGACGATCGTGGCCGCCGTGATCCTGTACCTCCTGGCGATCGGCTCGGTCCGGGGCTTCGCGCTGACGCTCGGGCTGGCGACGCTCCTCGACCTCTTCGTGGTCTGGTTCTTCAAGCGGCCCACGGTGTTCCTGATCGCCCGGAACCGGGCGCTGTCCGAGCTGCCGGGGATGGGACTCCGCAGCGGGGTGGCTCAGGAACCCTCGCCGGTCCCCGTCCGCGGGGGGAGCCGATGAAGGTCCGCGAGGCCATCGCCGTCTTCCGCGGCCAGCGGGAGTTCCACATGAACATCATCGGCCGACGTCGGTGGTGGTTCGCCCTCTCGGGCGCTCTCATCGCTCTCGCGCTGGTGGGGCTGGGCGTCCGGGGGCTCAACCTCAGCATCGCGTTCCGCGGCGGCGCCGTCCTCCAGTATCCGAACCCGGCCGGGGCCACGATCCCGGAGGTCCAGGAGACCATGGCCGGGTTCGGCCGCGATGAGGCGGTGGTCCAGGTCGTGGACGGCGAGGACCTCACGGTGCGAACGGGCCCCCTGGGGGAGCAGCGCACCGCCATCATGGCGGCGCTCGCGGAGCAGGCCGGGATCCGGCCCGACCAGATCAACGTGGAAGAGATCGGCCCGCTGTGGGGCGAGCAGATCTCCCAGAAGGCCCTCATCGCCTTCGTGATCTCGATCGTCCTCGTGGTCCTGTACATCTCGTTCCGCTTCGAATGGAAGATGGCCGTGGCCGGACTGGCCGCGCTGTTCCACGACCTGATCATCACGGGGGGCATCTACGCGTTGTCGGGCCGGGAGGTCACGCCGGAGACCGTCATCGCGATCCTGACGATCCTCGGGTACTCCCTGTACGACACCGTGGTGATCTTCGACAAGATCAAGGAGAACACCGAGTCGCCGGCCCTGGTGGCTCGGGAGACGTACGCCGGCGCCGTGAACATCACGATGAACCAGGTGTTCATGCGCTCGGTGAACACGAGCCTGACCACCCTGGTCCCGATCGCCGCCCTCCTGTTCTTCGGGGGCGAAACCCTGAAGGACTTCGCGTTCGCCCTGTTCGTGGGGGTCGGCGCCAGCACGTACTCCTCGATCTTCACGGCCGCTCCGCTCCTGGTCATCCTGAAGGAGCGGGAGCCGAAGATGAGGGAGATCCGGCAGCGGGTCCTTCGCCGAGAGGCCGTCCGCCCCGCGCCGGCCTCCCTGCCGGAGGAGACCGAGGAGCGGGAGCTGGCTCCGGCCGCGGCGCGCACCTCGCCGGCCCGCCGCCCTCAGCAGGCCCGCCGGAAGCCCAAGAAGAAGCCCCGGTCGAAGCGGAAGCGGCGATAGGGGGGAGACGATGGCCGAGATCGAAGAGACCCAGCTCCCCGGCATGGGGATCCGATACGAGTTCCGGACCTCCCGGGGCACCAGGCTCGGGGTTGTCCATCACCGCACCGGTCGGCGCGAGCTCCTCGTGTACGACCCGAACGACCCCGACACCTGCAGGGAGATCATCGCGCTCGATCCCGATGACAGCCGGACCCTGGCCGAGGTCCTGGGCGGCTCGAGGGTGGCCGAGCAGCTCGAGCACCTCCAGAAGGTCGAGGGCCTGGCGATCGATTGGCTCCCGCTGCCCTCGAACACCGCGTTCGCCGGGGGGACGATCGGGGACACCGAGGCCCGCACCCGGACCGGCGTCTCGATCGTGGCCGTCATCCGGGGCGAGGAGGCGTTCCCCGCACCCGGGCCGGACTTCGGCCTCCAGGCGGGGGACACCCTCCTCGTCGTGGGGACCCCCCGGGGCATCGAGGCCCTCTCGGTGCGGCTCCGCGCGGCGTAGCCGTGCCGGACCCCCTGCTCCTCCTCGAGCTGGGAGCGATCATCGTCGGTCTGGCCCTCCTGGCCCGCCTGGCCGGCCGTCTCGGGTTCTCGCCGATCCCGCTCTACCTCCTGGCGGGGCTGGCCTTCGGGCAGGGGGGGCTCGTCCCGGTTGTCACCGCCGAGGAGTTCATCGAGATCGGCGCGGAGATCGGCGTCATCCTGCTCCTCCTGCTGCTGGGGCTGGAGTACACGGGCCTGGAGCTCATCCGCGGGCTCCGGACCGGCGCCCGGGCCGGGGCCGTCGATCTCGTCCTCAACGCGGCTCCCGGGTTCGCAGCGGGGCTGCTGCTCGGGTGGGACGTGGTCTCGGCGATCCTCCTGGCCGGGGTCACGTACATCTCATCGTCCGGGATCGTGGCGAAGCTCCTGTCCGACATGGGCTGGGTGGGGAACAGGGAGACCCCGGCGGTGCTGTCGATCCTGGTCCTCGAGGACCTGGTGATGGCCGTGTACCTCCCCGTGGTGGCCGTGCTCCTCTTGGGGGTCGGCCTGGCCTCCGCCTCGCTGACGGTGGCGGTGGCGGTGGGGATGGCCGCGGCCTTCCTGGCCTTCTCGGTCCGGTTCGGCCCCGCGCTCAGCCGGCTGATCTTCAGCCACTCCGACGAGGCCCTTCTGCTCACGATCCTGGGCGTGGCTCTCCTGGCCGCCGGGGTGGCGGAGCGGCTCCAGGTGTCGGCCGCGGTGGGGGCGTTCCTGGTGGGGATCGGCATCTCCGGCCCGGCGGCGGAGCGGGCCCAGACGCTCCTCACACCGCTCCGGGACCTGTTCGGGGGAGTGTTCTTCGCGTTCTTCGGCCTGTCACTCGACCCGGCGGCCATCCCCCCCGTCCTGGGGCCCGCCCTCGGTCTGGCCGTCCTCGGGATCGTCACGAAGGCGGTCACCGGGTGGTACGCGGGCGGTCGGATCGGCGTCGGCGTGCGCGGCCGCCTCCGGGCCGGGGCGCTCCTGTCGGCCCGCGGCGAGTTCTCGATCGTGATCGCGGTGCTGGGAGCCACGAACGGGGCCCACGGCCGTTTGGCCCCGGTCACGGCCGCCTACGTGCTGGTGCTGGCCGTGCTCGGCCCGATCCTGGCCCGGGGGGCCGACCACGTCGGCGCGCGGATCGCGACCCGGCGGGCCCCGCAGGGTGCCAGAATGGTCTCGGAGGCAGAGGCATGAACGACAATCTGGAACGGGTCAGGTCGCTCATCCGGGCCGTCCCGGACTTCCCGCAGGAAGGGATCACGTTCAAGGACATCACCCCGCTCCTGGGCGACGAGGTGGCCTTCTCCTCGGTGATCGACGTGATCGTGGTCCATTTCGGACGGGGGACCGTCGACAAGGTCGTGGGGATCGAGGCCCGGGGCTTCATCCTCGCCTCGCCCGTCGCGTACCACTTCGGGGCCGGCTTCGTGCCGGTCCGCAAGGCCGGGAAGCTTCCCTGGGAGACCGAGGCCGAGTCCTACGAGCTCGAGTACGGGAGCGAGACCCTGGAGATCCACCGGGATGCGTTTCGGCCGGGCGAGCGCGTGCTGATCGTGGACGACGTGCTGGCCACGGGGGGGACCGCGCGGGCCACCGCGGCGCTCGTGGAGCGGCTCGGCGGCAAGGTCGTTGGCATCGCCTGCCTCGTGGAGCTGTCGTTCCTGAAGGGCCGGGAGAAGATCCCCGGCTACGACTTCTTCTCGCTGGTCAGGTACTGACCCCCCGGCTCGCCCCGCCCGTACAATGGGATCGAAGGAGGCGACGCCCGTGGAGGAGCTGAAGGCGCCCGATCGCCGGGGAGGCCTCCTGTCGCGCCTGCCGTTCGTGTCCTCGGGAGCGCCCGAGGACGACGGGGGGGTCGATCTCCTGCTTCGGAAGGTCCGGGGATACAACCCCAAGGCCGACGTTCGCCAGGTCCAGCGGGCCTTCGACTTCGCCGAGGAGTCTCACCGCGGTCAGCTGCGCAAGTCCGGCGAGCCCTTCATCCGCCACCCGCTCGGGGTGGCGCACATCCTGGCCGACCTCGGGATGGACACGACCACGCTGGTCTCCGCCCTCCTCCACGACGTCGTCGAGGACACCGCCCTCTCGCTGGAGAAGATCGAGTCGGACTTCGGGCCCGAGGTGGGGGCCATCGTCGACGGGCTCACGAAGCTGGACCGGATCGAGTACCGCACCCGAGAGCAGCAGCAGGCCGAGAACGTCCGGAAGATGATCGTGGCCATGGCCCGGGATATCCGGGTCCTGATCATCAAGCTCGCCGACCGCCTCCACAACATGCGCACCCTCGGGGCCCTGCCCCGGCGACGCCAGGAGGAGATCGCCACCGAGACCCTGGAGATCTACGCCCCCCTGGCCCACCGCCTCGGCATCTTCCAGATCAAGTGGGAGCTCGAGGACCTCTCGTTCGCCACCCTGCACCCGAAGCGGTTCGAGGAGATCGGCAACCTCGTCGGCAAGGCCGAGCACGAGCGGGCCGAGTACACGGCTCGGGTCCTCGAGGCCGTGAGCACCCAGCTGCGCTCGGTGAAGGTGAAGGCCGAGGTCGACGGCCGCCCGAAGCACCTGTACAGCGTGTACGAGAAGATGGTCCTGCGGGGCAAGGAGTTCAGCGAGATCTACGACCTGGTGGGCATCCGGGTCCTCGTGGAGACCGTCAAGGACTGCTACGCGGCGCTCGGCGCGATCCACTCGATCTGGAAGCCCGTGCCGGGCCGGTTCAAGGACTACATCGCCATGCCCAAGTTCAACATGTACCAATCGCTCCACACCACGGTGATCGGGCCGGAGGGACGTCCGCTCGAGGTCCAGATCAGGACCCAGCAGATGCACCGGACCGCGGAGTTCGGGATCGCCGCGCACTGGCGCTACAAGGAGTCGGGCAAACGGAAGGAGGACGCCTCCGACATCGCCTGGCTCGCCCAGATGCTCGAGTGGCAGAAGGACATGGCCGATCCGCGGGAGTTCATGGAGGGGCTCCGGATCGACCTCTACAACGATCGGGCGTTCTGCTTCACGCCGAAGGGCGACGTCGTCGACCTGCCCGCCGATGCCACCCCGATCGACTTCGCGTACGCGATCCACACCGAGGTGGGGCACCGTTGCATCGGAGCGAAGGTGAACGGCAAGCTCGTGCCGCTCGACTACCGGCTCCAGACCGGGGACACCGTGGACATCCTGACCTCGAAGGGTCAGGACGCCGGGCCCAGCCGCGACTGGCTCCGGATGGTGGCCACGCCGAGGGCCCGGAACAAGATCAGGCAGTGGTTCTCCCGGGAGCGCCGAGAGGACGCCATGGACACCGGCCGGGACATGCTCCAGCGGGAGCTCCGGAAACAGGGCCTGCCGCTGAAGCGGCTGACGACGGAGGAGACCCTGGCCCGAGTGGCCGCGGACCTGAAGTACCCCACGATCGATGCGATGCTGGTCGCGGTGGGCGAGGGCCACGTCTCGCCTCAGTCGGTGACGGTGCGGCTGACCAGGCTGATCTCGCAGGACGAGGAGGAGGAGGTCGCCGAGGTCCCGCCGGCCCGGCCGGTGCGGCTGGCCCCTCGGTCGGACAAGCCGGTGGTCGTCGCCGGCGCCGACGATCTGTGGGTGAACCTGGCCCGCTGCTGCACACCGGTGCCCGGCGACGAGATCGTCGGCTTCGTGACCCGGGGCCGAGGTGTCTCGGTGCACCGGGCCGACTGCCCGAACGCCCGAGCCCTGGCCACCCAGGCCGACCGTTTCATCGACGTGTCCTGGCGTCCGGGCAAGGGAACGTCGTTCGTCGTGGCCGTCCAGGTGGAGGCCCTGGATCGGAAGAAGCTCCTCGGTGACGTGGCCACCGCGCTCGCCGAGCATCAGATCAACATCCTGGCCGCCACCTCCACCGTCGGGAAGGACCGGGTGGCGAAGCTTCGGTTCACCTTCGAGCTGGCCGACATCACGCACCTCACGGGGATCCTCCGGAGCGTCAAGAAGGTCGACAGCGTCTTCGACGCCTACCGCGTGGTTCCCGGCTAGTGCGACTGGTCGTCCAGCGCGTGGCCCGCTCGCTGGTCCGCGTGAGTGGCGAGGTGGTCGCCGAAGGGGGGCCCGGCCTGCTGATCCTCGTCGGCGTCGGGGTCGACGACACCGGCGAGGAGGCCGCGAAGCTGGCCGCGAAGGTGTGGCACCTCCGGATCTTCCAGGACGACCAGGGGAAGATGAATCGCTCGATCGAGGATGTCGGGGGCGACATCGTGGTGGTCTCCCAGTTCACCCTCTATGGCGACACCTCGGGCGGGCGCCGGCCGTCGTGGATCCGGGCGGCCCCGCCGGCGGCGGCCGAGCCCGCCGTCGAGCGGTTCGCCGCCGAGCTGGCCGCCCTGGGGGCGTCGGTGCGGACCGGGTCCTTCGGGGCGCACATGGAGGTCGAGCTCGTCAACGACGGCCCGGTCACGTTGATCCTGGAGGCCTGAGCGAGCTACCGGCGCGCCTCGCAGCGGTCGCGGGCCTCGGCCATCAGGTTGCCGAGCGCCCGGGCCGCGGTGGGGAACGCGTGGATCGTGTCGGCGAGGACGTCGACCGGTACTCGGCCCTTGATCGCCAGAGCCGGCTCGTGGATCAGCTCCCCGGCGCCCGGACACGCGGCGAACGCCCCGACCAGGACCCGTCGCTCCCGGTCGACGACCACGGTGATGTGAGCGGGCGAGCCCTCCAGGATCGGATCGTCCGACCGGCGGCGCGGCTCGATCGTGAAGCCCCGGGCCGTGGTGGCGAAGTCGACCGTGACCTCGAAGGCGTCCCGGCCGCGCTCCCGGGCGGCCTGGACCGTGAGCCCGACCGAGGCGGTCTCCGGGTCCGTGAACGTGACGGCGGGGATCGTGGCCAGGTCGGCCCGGACGTCCTGACCGGCCGCGGCTCTGGCGGCCACGCGACCCTCGTAGTCGGCCACGTGGGTGAACTGGGCGCCGCCGGCGCAGTCGCCGGCCACGAACACGCCGTCGGCCACGGCCATCCGTTCGTCCGGGCTCGCCGCGCCCCGGTCGTCGACCCTGATCCCCGCGTCCTCACCCCCGAGGGCCCGGAGGTCGGCGGCCCGCCGGCCCACGGCCACGAGCAGCTCGGCGCCTTCCACCTCGGTCCCGTCGGTGAGCGTGACCCGTCGTCCGGCCCCGCCCCGGGCCACCGCCGTGGCCGTGACCCCCGTCCGGATCTCCACGCCCTCACCGCGGAGCTGCCGGTCCACCGCCTCGGAGCTCTTCGGGTGGTCGCGGGGGAGGATGCGGTCGGGCCCCTGGATCAGGGTCGTCCTGGTCCCGAACCTGGCGAACACCTGGGCCAGCTCCACCCCGACCACGCCGCCGCCCAGGATCACCAGGCTGGAGGGCAGGTCCCGGGTCGAGGTGGCGTCGTCACTGACCCAGTAGCCGGCATCCTCGAGCCCGTCGACGTCGGGGACCACCGGGGCCGAGCCGACCGCCAGGATCACCGCCTCCGTCCCCAGCGTCCTGGGGCGTTCCCCGTCCCGCTGCACCTCGACCGCCCCTCGGCCGACCAGCCGGGCCGTGCCTCGAAGGACCTCCGCGCCCTCGGACTCGAGCGCCCGGACGTGCCCGCCGTCATCCGGGCGCGGGATCCGCTCGCGGCTGATCATCCAGTCACGCCGGGCGGAGGCTCGCTCCCAGGGGTAGTCCGCACCCACCGCCCGCCGGCCGGCCGCGTCGAGCAGGGTCTTCGACGGCATGCACGCCCAGAAGCTGCACAGGCCGCCGACCAGGCTCCGTTCGACCACCGCCACCTTCCGGTTGAGCTGAGCCGAGAGGCTCCCGGCGGCCTCGCCCCCGGCCCCCGCCCCGATCACCACCACGTCGTAGGTCACCGACCCCTCCTCGCCTCGCTGGACGTATCGTGCAACGCGCCGGACCGCCTCGGGATGCCCTCGACATGCGAGGATGAGGACGTGACCGAGACGGCGATCTGCCCGCACGTCCCCGCCGAGCTCGCCGGCCCCCGGGCCGAGGTGTGCGAGGTCTGCGGGGAGACCAGGAACCTCCGGGTCTGTGCGGAGTGCGGACACGTCGGCTGCTGCGAGTCGCTCGGGG
>JBQGDK010000045.1:0-9858 GCA_052039025.1 Actinomycetota bacterium | reverse complement strand
GCGTACCCCTCGGCCATCGCCAGGGTGCGCCGGGCCGCGGCCACCGCGGCCAGCGCCATCACCAGGCGCTCCCACCGGAGGTTCTCCATGAGCATCGGGAACCCCCGGCCCTCCTCGCCGAGCAGCCCGTCGCCGGCGACCCGGCACCGGTCGAGGGAGACCTCGCCCGTGTGCGATGTTCGCCAGCCCACGGTCTCGACGCGCCGGGCCTCGAGCCCGGCCGCGGCTGCGTCCACGACGAACAGCGACAGCCCCCGGTGCGGCTCGGCGTCGGGATCGGTCCGGGCCGCCACCACGAGGTAGTCGGCGATCGGGCCGTTCGTGACAAAGGTCTTCGTGCCCGTGAGCACCCACCCGTCCCCGTCGCGCACGGCCCGGGTGGCGATGGCGGCGACGTCCGACCCTGCTGCCGGTTCGGTCACGGCGAGCCCCCCGATCCGGTCCCCGGCGATCGACGGGACGAGCCAGCGCCGTCGCTGCTCCTCGGTGCCGAACCGGTGCACGTACAGCGTGGCCAGGTCCTTGTGAGCGCCGAGCGCTGCAGCGACCCCCCCGGAGCCGCAGCCGGCCAGCTCCTCGGTGACGATGGCGTCGGCCACCAGGTCCGGGCCGGTGCCGCCGAAGCGGTCCTCGTACTTCGCCCCGAACAGGCCCATCTCGCCGGCCTCCCGGAACACCTCGCGCGCCGGGAACCCGGCCTCCCGCTCCCACTCCTCGGCGTGGGGAGCCAGCCGGCGCTCGACGAACTCCCGCACGCCGGCTCGGAGCCGGTCGTGGTCCTCGGTGAACAGGCCGTCCCGGGGGATCGCCGAGAACCGGCTCGCCGAGTCTCGGGCGGCCGGCTCCCGGCGGACGGCCTCGATCCGGGAGATCGACTCCCGCATGACCTCGTCGGTCCCGGCCCCGATCCGGAGCAGCCTGGCGTCGCGCCAGGCCCGCTCGACCCACGAGCCGGCCGCGTAGCCGTGCCCGCCGTGGACCTGGAGACACGTGTTCACCACCCGGTTCACCACGAGGCCCGCGTACAGCTTCAGCATGGAGATCTCGCGGACCGGGTACTCGCCCCGCTCCCACGCCAGCGCCACGTCGTACACGAGCTGCTGCGCGGCGGTCAGCTCGGTGGCCATCTCGGCGAACCGGTGCCGCCACACCTGGAAGGAGCCGATCGGTCGGCCGAAGGCGGTCCGCTCCTTCGCGTACCGCAGCGTCTCATCGAGCGCGAGCCATGCGCCGGCCAGCGAGCCGGCGGCACCGATGACCCGCTCGCCCTGGAGCTCCCACATGATCTGGAAGAACCCCTTGCCCTCCTCGCCGAGCAACGCCTCGGCCGGCACGCGAACCTCATCGAGGGCCAGCTCCGCGGTGTCCGAGGACCGCATCCCCAGCTTCTCGAGCGTCCGCGAGACGTGGAACCCGGGCAGGTCGGTGTCGACGAGGAACAGGCTGAACCCCTCGTACCCGGCCGGCTCGTCGGTCCGGGCCACGAGCACGCAGACGTCGGCGCGTCGCCCGTTCGTGATGAAGATCTTCCTGCCGTTGATCACCCAGGCGTCGCCGTCGTGGCGGGCCGTCGTCCGGATGCTCGCCACGTCGGAGCCCGCGTCGGGCTCCGAGATCGCCAGGCATGCGATCTTCTCCCCCCGGATCGCCGGGCCCAGGTACCGCTCCTTCTGGGCCGGCGTGCCGAACCGCTCGATCGGCGGCGTGGCCATCTCCGCCTGGACGGCCACGGCCATCCCCACGCCGGCCGAGCCGACCGCGGCCATCTCCTCGGCCAGCACGATCGCGTGACCCCAGTCGCCGCCCTGACCGCCGTACTCGGGGGGGTACCGCAGACCGAGGAGGCCGAGGTCGCCCATCCGCTTGAACACCCATCCGGGGAAGTCGCCGTCCCGCTCCCAGTCGGGGGCGTGCGGCCGCAGCTCGGACTCGACGAAGGCGCGGACCGAGGCCCGGAGCCGGTCGTGCTCGTCGGTGAACAGCGGGTGCCGCACCTCGGGCCGGAAGTTTACTCCCTGGTAGGTACACCGGGGTCGCCGTCGACCGGGACCGGGATGTAACGTTCCGGCCGTGGCGGGCGACGTCGTCGACATCCTGGCCGGGCTGGCGCTGTTCGCCGACCTCGGCCGCCCCCAGCTCGAGTCGGTGGCCCACACCTTCGAGGAGGAGATGTTCACCGAGGGCCAGCGGATCCTCCGACAGGGCTTCGCCGGGTCGAACTTCTACGTGATCCTCGACGGGGAGGCCGCGGTTCGGGTGGACGGCAGCGACCTGGCCACGCTCGGGCGCGGTGACTTCTTCGGCGAGGTCTCGGTCCTCCTCGGCGAGCCGCCGACCGCGGACGTCGTGGCCACCCGGCCGATGCGGTGCCTGGTCCTGCCGGGCGCAGAGGTCGAGCCGTTCCTGACCTCCCACCCGAAGGTGCTGTTCCGGATGCTCCAGGCGGAGGCCCGCCGGCTTCGCGCCACGATCCAGTGGCGGAGCTAGCCGACCGCCCCTTCCCTCCGGGCGACTATCCGGTCGTCGTCCTGGGCAGCGGGCCCGGGGGGCTCCAGACCTCGTACTCCCTGTCCCGGCTCGGGATCGAGCACGCGCTGCTCTCCGAGGACGAGCGGCCGGCCGGGATGTTCCGGCGGTTCCCGTTCTTCCAGCGCCTGATCACGTGGTCGAAGCCCTATGCGCCGTTCGACCGGAAGGCCCGCGAGTACGAGTGGTACGACTGGAACAGCCTGCTGGCCGAGGACCCCGAGCACCGCGCGCTGGTCCCGGAGTTCATGGATGGGACGTCGTACTTCCCGTCCCGAGCCGAGATGGAGCGCGGGCTCGAGGCGTTCGCCGAGCGGGCCGGGGTTCGGGTGCGGTCCGGATGCCGGTGGGAGGGCACCCGAGCCGACGGGAAGGGGTTCGTGGTCGAGACCTCGGACGGCGAGTACCCCTGCCGGGTGCTCGTCGTGGCAGTGGGCATGACGGAGCCGTGGAAGCCCGACATCCCCGGGATGGAGCACGTCCCCCACTACGTCGACATCGACCCGCCGGAGTCCTACGCGGACCGCCGGGTGTTCGTGATCGGCAAGCGGAACTCCGGGTTCGAGATCGCCGACGGGCTCCTGCCGTGGGCCCGGCAGCTCGTGCTGGCCTCGCCGCGGCCGGCGAAGCTGTCGATCGTGCTGGCGTCGGTGGCCGCGGCCCGAGCCCGGTACATGCAGCCGTACGAGGATCACGCGCTCGGGGGCGGGACGTTCGTGATCGATGCCGCCATCGAGCGGATCGAGCGGGTCGCCGACGGCTACCAGGTCTCCTGCACGGGGACCACCGTGCCCGGCGACCTCGTCTTCCACGCCGAGCGGGTGATCGCGGCGACGGGGTTCGGCACGCCGCTCGGCGACCTCTCCGACCTCGGCGTGGCCACGTTCTACCAGAACCGGCTCCCGGCCCAGACGCCGTACTGGGAGAGCGCCACCGTCCCCGGCATCTTCTTCGCCGGCTCGATCACCCAGGGCTCGATCGGGCTCAAGAAGTACGGCCGGCCCGGGGCCTCGGCGTCGGTCCACGGGTTCCGGTACAACGCCCGGGTGCTGGCGGAGCACCTGGCCCGGACCCGGTTCGGGGTCGAGCCCCAGCGCCCCGCGCTGCGGCGCGACGACGTGGTGCCGTTCCTCCTCGCCGAGATGACCCGCGGGCCGGAGCTGTGGCATCAGCAGGCGTATCTCGCGCGGGTGGTCACGTTCGACCGGAGCCGGGGCATCACGGACGAGGGCGTCCAACCGCTGGCGCACTTCGTCGACGCCTCGGGCCCCGAGGCGGTGGCCGTGACCGTGGAGACCGACGACCGCAACGAGATCCGTCCGGCCGTGTACTGTCGCCGGGGAGGCTCGGTCGACGAGCACCGGCTCGAGGGGAACCTCCTGCACGACTTCGAGACGGCGGAACACCGTGCCCAGCTGACGGGTTTGCTCGAGGGATACCTCGGATAGGAGGACGCGGGATGGCCATCGAGGACATGGACGAGCTCCGGAAGATCTACGAGGACACCACGACGATCGCCGTGGTCGGGGCCTCCGGCGACCAGACCAAGGCCGCCCACACGATCCCGCGCTACCTCCAGCGCGAGGGGTTCCGCATCGTCCCGGTGAATCCCCGCGGCGGCGAGATCCTGGGCGAGAAGGTCTACGAACGGCTCGAGGACGTCCCCGAGACGATCGACGTCGTCGATGTGTTCCGGCCATCCGCCGAGACCCCCGATATCGCCCGCGACGCCGTGAAGGTGAAGGCCAGGGTCCTGTGGCTCCAGGAGGGCATCTCCTCCGAGGAGGCCGAGCGGATCGCCACCGAGGGCGGGCTGAAGGTCGTGATGGACCGCTGCATGGGCGAGACGCACTACCAGCTGAAGCTGGGTCCCGGCCCGCGGGCCGAGCGGCAGGGCGTCTAGGACATCGCCTCGATCAGAACGTCCGCGACCTCGGGGCGGCTGAACTCGATGGGGGGTCGCTGGCCGCTCCGCAGCATCTCCCGCACCTTCGTCCCCGACAGGATCAGGCGGTCCTCGTCGCCGTGGGGGCAGATCTTCGGGGTGGCCATCCCCTCGCACCGGTGGCACCAGAACGCGTGCTCGAACATGAGCGGCGTGATGTCGAGGTCGTCGGGATCGAACCGCTCGAAGATCCGCTGAGCATCGAACGTCCCGTAGAAGTCACCGACGCCGGCGTGGTCCCGGCCCACGATGAAGTGCGTGCACCCGTAGTTCTTCCGCACGAGCGCGTGGAAGATCGCCTCTTTCGGGCCCGCGTACCGCATCGCCGCGGGGAACACGGACAGGAGCACGCGGTCCTTCGGGTAGTACCCCTCGAGCAGGATCTCGTAGCAGCGCATCCGGACGTCTGCGGGGACGTCGTCGTCCTTCGTCTCCCCCACCAGCGGGTGGAGCAGCAGCCCGTCGACGATCTCCAGCGCGCACTTCTGGATGTACTCGTGGGCCCGGTGCACGGGGTTCCTGGTCTGGAACCCGACGACCTTCCGCCAGCCCCGCTCCCCGAACGCCGCCCGGGTCTGCGCCGGCGTGCGGCGGTGGTCGACGAACGTGTCGTGCGACGGGAGGCGGAAGGCCCGGACCCGGCCGCCCAACACCCAGTCGCCGGCCCGGTCGAGCGCGGCCACTCCCGGGTGCGTCCGGTCGGCGGTCTGGAACACGGCCACGGCTTCGGCCTCGCGTTCCCGGCGGAACGCCTCGTCGAGATCGAGGATCGCCGCCGGCTCTCCGTCGACCGTGAGGGCCACCGCGTCGGCGCCTCCGATCCGCTTCAGGCCATCGTCGTCGACCGACAGGGTGATCGGGATGCTCCACACGAGGCCATCGGCAAGCCGCATCTCATCGAGGACGCCCCGATAGTCCTTCTCGCCCATGAACCCCCGGAGCGGCGATAGCGCCCCGGTGGCCAGCATCTCGAGGTCGGCCACCTCGCGAGGCCCGAGCGCGACCTTCGGGAGCTGGGCGGCCTCGGCGGCGGCGCGGTCGGCGTCGTCGCCGGACAGCACGAGATCGACGAGCTCGCCGCCGTGCGGTGGGATCGTTCCGGTCAAGGCGGGCAGAGGATACCGGCTGCCGGCATCCGCCGACCACCGCGTACACTCGATCCGGGATGGACGTGGCCGCGCTCAACGAGCGCCTCGAGGGGGCCCGGGCGGAAGGGATCCTCCGTTGGGCGCTCGACGAGTCGGGCCTGGAGCGGGTCGCGGTGGCGTCCTCCTTCCAGGCCGAAGGGACGTGCGTCCTGCACATGGCCATCCGGATCCGCCCGGACGTCCCGGTGCTGTTCCTCGACACGGGCTTCCACTTCGCCGAGACGCTCCGGTTCAAGGCCGAGCTCACCGAGCGACTGGGGCTCAACGTGCAGGAGCTCCACGGCGACCCCACCCCGGAGACGCGGGCCCTCGGCGACCGGCCGTGGCAGCGCCACCCCGACCTGTGCTGCCGGCTGAACAAGGTCATCCCGTTCACCCGAGCGCTCCACGGCTTCGACGCCTGGATCACCGGGCTCCGCCGCGATTCCGCACCGACCCGCGCCGGGACGCCCATCGTCGAGGCATATGAGCTCGAGCCGGGCCGGCCGATGATCAAGGTGAACCCCGTGGCCGCCTGGACCAGGCGCGACGTGTGGGCCTACCTCAGGGCCCACGATCTGCCCCGCAACCCGCTCTACGACCGCGGCTACGCGCAGATCGGCTGCGCCCCGTGCACCCGGGCGGCCCGGCCGGGCGAGCATGAGCGGGACGGTCGGTGGGACGGCTCGCTCAAGGTCGAGTGCGGCCTCCACGCGCCCGAGCGCGTGTAGCCTCGAGCGAGCCCTCCAACGCCAGCAGGAACTCCTTCCGGTCGAGTCCGCCCGTGTACCCGCCCAGCCCGCCGCCGGCGTGGACGACCCGGTGGCAGGGCACGACGATCGGGATCGGGTTCGAGCCGAGCGCGTTGCCGGCGGCGCGGTAGGCCCGCCCGCTGCCGGCCCGCGACGCCACCTCGCGGTACGTGCTGAGCCCGCCGAACGGGATCCGGGCCGCGGCCCGGAGGACCTTCCGGGTGAAGCCCCTCGTGAGGGTCCAGTCGACCGGCACCTCGAACCTCCGGCGCCGGCCCTCGAAGTACTCGTCGAGCTCGCGGCGGACCTCGTCGGTCCGCCCGGGGAGCCGGAGGATCCGCGGAGACAGGTCCTGGGCCAGCTCGTCGAGGGCGTCCCGCTCGTCGCGGTACGCCAGCCGCACGAGCCCCCGAGCGGTGACGGCGACCGTCAGCGGCCCCAGCGGCGAGTCGGCCACCTCGTAAGCCACCTCGACGGGCCCCTCCCGCTCGGCCCGGCGGAGGAAGCGGGCCACGGCGGCCCCGATGTCATCGTCCTCAACCTCGGGCCGGCGCAGCGCCCGCTCCATCTCGCTCATCCCATCTCCTCTCGAAGCCGGCGGAGGGCCAGCCGAACGTTCTGCCTGGCCGCCGCGTCGGTCGTCCCCATGGCCCTGGCCACCTCTCGGTACGGCAGGTCTCCGACGAACCGGAGGACCACGGCCTCCCGCTGCATCGGCGGCAGGCTCCGGACCCGCCGCCACACGCCGGGGTCGCCGTCGTCCCCCGGCCGGCCGGGCCCCTCGGGGACCTCCCCGACCGGCTCCGGCCGCCGCCGCCGCGCCCGGTGCGCGTCCAGCGCCTTCCGGTGGGCGATCGTCATCACCCAGGGCCGCAGGTTCGAGCCCGGCCGGAGCCTCGGGTAGGCGCGGAGGGCGGCCATGAACGTCTCCTGGAAGCAGTCCTCGGCCTCGTGCGCACCGACCGAGGCCACCAGGAACCGGTACACGGCCGGCCCGTGCTCCTCGAGGAATCGCTGGAACGGCGGCGCTCCCACACCGGTAGAACGCCGGGGCCGCTCGTTCCGTGAGGTCGGGCGGGAGGCGAGGAGCCGAGCCACGGCCCCGAGCGTACCCTGCTACGCTCGGCCCGAGCGTGCGACGCATCGTGTTCCTCACCGGGCGCTCCCCCGACCAGGTCCTCCCCGCCGCCTCCGGGCTTGGCGCCGACCTCAAGGTGGAGCCGCCCTCCCCCGACTCCCTGGCGAGGCTCCCCGACCTGGGGCCCGACCTCGTGATCGCCGACGCCGCCGAGGACCCCGCCCGGACCCACGAGCTCCTCGGGGTGCTCTCCTCGGCCGGGTCGGACCTGCCGGTCCTGGCCGTGGTCGGCCGCGATGACCTCGGTCGGTTCGACTGGGCCGCGGTCGCCGACGAGTTCGTGTTCGTGGAAGCCTCCCATGCCGAGCTGCAGCTCCGCCTCGACATGCTGACGGCCCGCCGCGGCGCCGCGGGGCACACGGTGATCCGGCTCGGCGCCGTGGCCATCGACGTCGAGACCTACCAGGTGACCGTGGGGGGCCGGGTCCTCGACCTCACCTTCAAGGAGTTCGAGCTGCTGCGGTACCTGGCCGGGCATCCCGGCCGGGTGTTCTCCCGGGCCAACCTCCTCCAGGAGGTGTGGGGCTACGACTTCTACGGTGGCACCAGGACCGTGGACGTCCACGTGCGCCGGCTGCGGGCCAAGCTCGGCCCCGAGCACGAGCACCTGGTGGAGACGGTCCGCGGCGTCGGATACCGGGCCGCCGAACCTCGAGGGGAGCGGGTCCCCTGACATGCGAAAGGGGCCGGAGAGTTGCCCCGGCCCCTTCCGCGATGTGGCGTGTTATGACGTGACCGGCACGATGACCTGGTCCGACTGAACGTCGTCCTCGAAGAGGGTGAGCGTGGCCGTCGTGAATCTCACGTCGACGATCTCAGGCGTCCACATGTCATTGGGACACGTCGGCGTGGCCGGCAGGGGACCGGGCGCGTCTGTCGTGATCGTGAACACGAACTGCCCGTTCTGCGGCGTCGGCAGCGGACCGGTCGTGCCCTCTACCGTCACGGCAGTGTCCTGTCCGGGCGCCCGATGGCCCGCCGGATTGAAGCAGACCACCGAAGCGATCCCGTCCGCCTCGATGGTGATCTCGAAGGTCGTACCCCCGAGACCGGCCACCTTCCCGGTGCACTCGACCTGGGTCCCGATGTCCGTACACTGCGGCGCGTTCGCGCCACCGGTGACGAAGTGCCCGCTCTGCGCGAGGGCCGGTCCCATCCCCAGGGCGAGTACCAGAAGGACCAGTAGCGTGGTGGTTGCGATCCTTCGCATTGCCCGTCTCCTTCCGTCGAGCGTCAGGGCGCCTTCCCTTCCGAAAGCACCTCCTCTCGGACGCGCCGGCGTCAACGACAGGTAACCAGGCCGGGGGCCCGGTGCCATCGGGTCGAACCGGTATCTGAGGCAGGTCTTCGACCTAGGGTGAAGGGCGGACAGAGCAAGCGAGCGCCCAACGAAAGGCCGGAAGGAAGGAGGCTGATGCGAGGCGGTGGTCGGCGAAAGAGGTTACAGTGTTCTCGGGCACACAGGTGCCCGACTCTCGGGTGGGAGAGGTGCCCCATGACAGCAGGGGCGGTCCTGTTGGTCAGCGCTGACGCCCGCGGCCGCCGTGACCTCTCCAGGCTGTTCGCCAGAGCCGGCTATCGCACCGAGGAGGCCGAGTCGGGAGAAGCGGCCCTCGATCGCGCCGCCTCCGGCATGCTCGCCTTAGTGATCGTCGATCTGCGTCTGGAAGACATGTCGGGGTACGGCCTCTGCCATGAGCTGCGGGAGCGCTTCGGTCACGACCTCCCCATCATCCTCGTCTCCGACGAACGCAGCGAGCCGGAGGACCGCCTCGCCGGCCTGCTGATCGGGGCCGATGACTTCCTGACCCAACCGTTCATGCCGGACGAGCTCCTGGCTCGGGCCAGGAGGCTGTTCCGGTCGGCCTCGAGAGACGCCTTTCCCTCTTCGGATCCCGACCTCTCGGAGCGAGAGAGCGTGGTGCTGCGGCTCCTGGCCGGCGGGATGGGCCAGGGAGGGATCGCCCAGGAGCTCGTCATCAGCCCGAAGACCGTGGCCACGCACATCCAGCACGTCCTCACCAAGCTGGGCGTTCACAACAGGGCCGAGGCGGTGGCCTTCGCCTACCGAGCGGGCCTCATGGATGAGCGGAGGAAGCACGAGGGGCCGGAGGAGGATCGGCCGCCCCCGGCCCCGCGCCGCCAGCGGAGACGGAACGCACGCGCCGGAGTCCCGACGCCGTAACACCGATTTAACCGGTCCGAAACCATCGGGCAACGCCTCGCCGGTACCCTTCGCTCGACCTCGAGGGGAAGGAGGACGCGTGGCGACGCCCAAGGACGTGCTCGACCTGGCCAAGAAGGGCGAGGCGCGGATCGTGGACTTCCGGTTCAGCGACCTGCCCGGCCTGATGCAGCACTTCTCCGTTC
>JBQGDK010000044.1:0-5351 GCA_052039025.1 Actinomycetota bacterium | reverse complement strand
CCGGTCGGCCGCCGAGCGCTTCTCCCACACCGACTTCTCGGTCATCCCGTACGAGTCGTACGTGGAGCTGGCCGAGCGTCTGATCCGGGCCACCGGCGGCGGCGACAAGCGCGCGTTCTTCGCCAACTCGGGGGCCGAGGCCGTCGAGAACGCGATCAAGATCGCCCGGTCGTACACGGGACGCCCCGCGGTCCTGGCGTTCGAGGGCGGCTTCCACGGCCGGACGTACATGGCGATGTCGCTGACGAGCCGGATCCAGCCGTACAAGGCCAGGTTCGGGCCGTTCGCGCCCGAGGTCTACCGGATGCCGTATCCCTACCCGTACCGGCACTCGCGGCCCGAGGAGGCTGGCCGCGAGGCGCTCGAGGCGATCGAGCGGGCCTTCACCACCGTGGTTGACCCCAGCACGGTGGCGGCGGCCATCGTCGAGCCGGTGCTCGGCGAGGGCGGCTTCGTCGTGCCCACCCCGGACTTCCTCCCCGGCCTCCAGGAGCTGTGCCGCAAGCACGGCATCCTCTTCATCGCCGACGAGGTGCAGACCGGGTTCGGCCGGACCGGCCGGTTCCTGGCCTCGGAGCACTTCGGCCTCGAGCCCGACCTCGTCACGCTGTCGAAGTCGATCGCCTCGGGCTACCCCCTGTCGGCGGTCCTCGGCCGGGCCGAGATCATGAACGCGCCCGGGGACTCGGAGATCGGGGGGACCTACGTGGGCAACCCGGTGGCCTGCGCTGCCGGCAACGCGGTGCTCCAGGTGATCGAGGAGGAGGGACTGATCGAGCGGGCCGAGCGGGTCGGCAAGGAGATCCGCTCGCGCTGGGAGCACGTCGCCGAGGAGGTCCCAGAGGTCGGCGAGATCCGGGGCCTCGGCGCCATGATCGGCGTCGAGTTCGTGAAGGATCGAGACTCGAAGGAGCCGAACAAGCGCATGGCCTCGGACATCGTGACCGGCACCACCGAGCGCGGTGTGGTCAGCGTCTCCTGTGGGATCTTCAAGAACGTGGTCCGACACCTCGTGCCGCTGGTGATCACCGACGAGCAGCTGGCCGAGGGCCTCGACGTCTTGACCGACGTGGCCCGCGCCGCCGCCCGGGGGCCGGTCCACACCGCCGGCGACGCCGAGTCCGAGGGCTCCTAGGGGTTCACGACCACGGCCAGCGCGGCCTCGCGGGCCTCGGCGCCGCCGCCGGTCCGGGCCCCGATCGTGACCGCGTGGGTCCCCGGCGCGACCGCGGTGGTGCCGTCGTCCCTCCTGCCGTCCCAGGTCACGTCGACGACCGTGCCGGAGCCGGCGAACGTGCGGACGGGGGTCCCGAGAGCGTCGGTGATCTCCACGGTCCAGGTCATGACTTCGGACAGCGTCGCGGTCAGCTGCACCGTCTGGGCCTGCCACAGGGAGATCGCCTCGACGGAGCGGGCGGGGCTCCAGATCTTCGGCAGGCCGCGGGCCTCCGCGGCCCGCCGGATCGGTCCCAGCTTGCGGAACAGGGATCCCCCCGGGCACGTCGTGTAGCCGGTGTGCCGGTGGCCGGCGATCGCCGGCAGCGTGACCTGCTGGCCTTTCTCGAACTTCTGGGCGGACCCACCGCCCGAGATCATCACGGCCTTGCCGGTCGGTCGGACGTGGGCGACGTCGAGCCGCCAGGCCAGCAGTCGCTTGAACGCCCGGAGCATCCTCGCCGGCGCCTTCGTGGAGGTGAACGTGCCCAGGGCCGCCACACCGACGCTGCCGGTGTTGAATCCCATCGCGTGCGCCCCGACCACGGGCTGGTCGATGCCGCCGAACCGGCCCTCGAAGATTCGCCCGAACCGATCGATCAAGAAGTTGTAGGCGATGTCGCAGAACCCGCGGCCCTTGACGTGATACGCGTAGATCCCCCGGATCAGGTCGTCGGACCGGTTCCGCCCGTACCCGTTGCTGTTCACGGTGTGGTGGACGTAGGCCATCTTCACCCCGTCCTCCGCGTAGTCCGGGCCGCAGCGACGGAGCTTCTCCGTGGCCCCCCACCCGGCCCGGGAGATGATCCCCGGCTGCGCGACCGCCGCATCGGCGGACCGGATCTCCACCGGCCCGGTGATCATCCCCCAGGCCCGTGCCAGGACGTCCCCGGCGCGGTCCAGCAGGGAGGGCGGTGCCGCGGTGCCCGAGGTGTTGACGAACACCAACCGGACCGCCGCGATCCGGTCGTCCGCAGGGAGGCGGAGCCGAAGCCCGACGCACCGGGCCTCGCCGGTCCACACCGGCGGGGTCCCGTCGAGGCCGGCGTCGTCCGGTGAGCCGGGGTCCGGGCCCTCGGCGGGCTCGCCCTCGACCTCGACGGTCGGCCCGAACCGGCCGGGCTCGCCGGCCGACAGCCTCGAGGTCACCGCCTCCCCCCCATCCTGCCGCCACACCACGCCGACCGTGGTGAACCGGATCGGGGCGCACACGACCCGCCGCGGGCTCCAGGCGGGCCTGGTCAGACGGATGGCACCCCCGGGGCGCAGGGTCGCGGCCGACCGCGACGGGATCAGCGAGCGGCCCTCGATCGACGCTCGTCGCACCACGGTGGGGGGGACCTCGTCGCCCAGGGCCGGGGGGAACAGCCCGACCACGGCGCCGGACACGATCACGAAGGCCAGGGCTCGGCGGACGCCGCGACGCGGGGAAGGCATGGGTTCTCCCGATTGTGCCCCGGGCAGCGTTCGATGTCCATGCCGGCTCGCTAGGATGGGGCGGCCCAGCACAGGAGGAACCCGTGACCCGAACCCGGCCCCGCCGGTCCTGCCTCTCGGTCCCCGGATCGAGCCCGAAGATGCTCTCGAAGGCGCCGTCGCTCCCGGCCGATGAGGTGTTCATGGACCTCGAGGACTCCGTGGCTCCCTCGGCCAAGGAGGAGGCCCGGGGGAACGTCGTCCAGGCCCTCAAGGAGGGGGACTGGACGGGCAAGACCGTGGTCGTGCGGGCGAACGGCGTCTACACGAGGTGGTGCGCCGGCGACGTCCAGGAGGTGGTGGGCAACGCCGGGGCCCTGATCGACTGCATCATGATCCCGAAGGTCGAGTCGGCCTCGGACGTGACGTTCGTCGACAACCTCCTCCGGATGGTCGAGGAGACCACGGGGCTGGAGCGGCGGATCGGCATCGAGATCCAGATCGAGACCCCCACGGGTCTCCGCAACATCCACGAGATCGCCGCGGCCAGCCCGCGGGCGGAGACACTGATCTTCGGCCCCGCCGACATGAGCGCCTCCCTGGGCCTGCCGGCGCTGACCGCCGGCCTGTCGATGCCCGGGTACCCCGGCGATCACTGGCACCACGTCCTCTCGACGATCCTGATCGCGGCGCGCCACGCCGGGCTCCAGGCGATCGACGGGCCGTACCTGGTGATCAAGGACCTCGACGGGTTCCGTGAGATGGCGCTCCGGGCCAGGGCCCTCGGCTACGACGGGAAGTGGGCCCTCCATCCCGGCCAGATCGACGTCCTCAACGAGGTGTTCACCCCCGCGCAGGACGAGTTCGACAAGGCCGAGGCCGTGCTCGAGGCGTACCGCCACGCCACGGAGGTGGAGGGTGTCGGAGCCGTGAAGTTCGGGAACGAGATGATCGACGAGGCCAGCCGGAAGATGGCCGAGCAGCTCGCCGCCCGCGGCCGTGCGGCCGGCCTCGAGGTCCGCACGACCTGGGCCGACTTCCGGAAGGAGTGGGAGGACGCATGAGCGTCGTGGAGCTGACCGACGAGCAGCGAGCGGTGGTCGCGGCCGTCCGCGACCTCGTCGAACAGGAGGTCTACCCGATCGCCGAGGAGCTCGAGCACCGGGACGAGTTCCCCGAAAAGGTCGTGGAGCGGATGAAGGAGATGGGCCTGTTCGGCCTGACGGTCCCCGAGGAGTTCGGCGGCGCGGGGATGGACCTCATGTCGTACGCGCTCGTGGTCGCGGAGCTGTCCCGCGGCTGGATGTCGCTCTCCGGGGTACTGAACACGCACTTCATGGGCGTCTACCTCCTGACGAGGCACGGCACCGACGACCAGAAGGAGCGGTGGCTTCCGCGCATGGCGGCCGGCGAGCTCCGCGCCGCCCTGTCGATGTCCGAGCCGGGGGCCGGCTCCGACGTGCAGGCGATCCGGTGCCGGGCCGTGCGCGACGGCGAGGACTACGTCGTGAACGGCCAGAAGATGTGGGTCACCAACGGCCTCCGTGCGGGGCTGGTGGTCCTGCTGTGCAAGACCGACCCGGGGGCGGATCCGCCCTACGCGGGCATGAGCCTCCTGTACGTGGAGAAGGAGCCCGGAGCCGAACGGTTCGAGGGGATCACCGTCCCGCCGAACATCGAGAAGATGGGCTACCACGGTGTCGAGACCACCGAGCTGGTCTTCGAGGACCACCGCGTCCGGGCGGCCAACCTCCTGGGGGAGGAGGAGGGACGGGGGTTCCAGCAGGTGATGGACGGGATCGAGGTCGGCCGGGTCAACGTGGCCGCCCGGGCCGTCGGCCTGGCCACGCGGGCCTTCGAGGAGGCCATCGCCTACGCCCAGCAGCGGGAGACGTTCGGCAAGCCGATCGCCCAGCACCAGATGATCCAGGAGAAGCTGGCCCACATGGGGACCCTCCTCGAGGCCTCGCGGCTGATGATGCTGTCGGCGGCGAGGAAGAAGGCGGCCGGGGAGCGCTCGGACCTGGAGGCCGGGATGGCGAAGTACTTCTGCTCCGAGGCATGCCACGAGATCGTGACCGAGGCCCTCCGGGTCCACGGCGGCTACGGCTACTCGGCGGAATACCCGATCGAGCGCCTCTACCGGGACGCCCCGTTCCTGCTGATCGGCGAGGGGACCAGCGAGATCCAGAAGATCATCATCGCCCGCCAGCTCCTGGAGCGGCACAAGCTCGAGCGGTAGGGGCCCGGGCCCCCCGTATGCTGGAGGAGATGGCCGAGGCGCGGCAGCTCTCCCATCGGGAGATCCTGATCGTCTATTCGGGGCTGATGCTGGGGATCCTCCTGGCGGCCCTCGATCAGACCATCGTGGCCACGGCCCTGCCGACGATCGTCGGCGAGCTCGGTGGTCTGGCCCACCTCTCCTGGGTGGTGACCGCGTACCTGCTGAGCTCGACGGCCTCGGTGCCGCTCTACGGGAAGGTCAGCGACCTGTACGGGCGCCGGGTCGTGTTCCAGTTCGCCATCGTCACGTTCCTGGTCGGATCGGCGCTGGCGGGGCTGGCCCAGGACATGCTCCAGCTGATCCTGGCCCGGGGCATCCAGGGGGTCGGCGGCGGCGGGCTGATCGCGATGAGCATGACGATCATCGGCGACGTGGTGGCCCCCCGAGAGCGCGGCCGATACCAGGGGTACATCGGCGCGGTCTTCGCCCTGGCCAG
>JBQGDK010000043.1:0-3771 GCA_052039025.1 Actinomycetota bacterium | reverse complement strand
GTGCCCTCGCAGATCCAGAGCCTCCGCATCCCCGACCCTCGAGAGGTCAGGGAACGGCTCCTGTCCCGGAAGGTGATCGCCGCGGTGCGGGCCGACTTCCTCCGCCTCGGCTTCCACGCGTACAACGACGAGTCCGACGTGGCCGAGGCGCTCGACGCGCTGGGCTCGGTCTAGACTCGTCCCGCCGTGCCCTGGATCGAGCAGATCCCCCACGAGGATGCCGCCGGGCTCCTGAAGCGCGAGCTCGACGCGGCCGTGCGTCGAGCCGGCCGGGTGTGGCACATCGTCCACGTGATGAGCCTCAACCCCGAGGCGATGCGGGATAGCATCCGCTTCTACCGGACCATCATGTTCGGCGAATCGCCCCTCACCCGGGTCCAGCGCGAGCTGCTGGCCACGGTGACCTCGGCCGAGCTCGACTGCCACTACTGAGTCCAGGCACACGCACACGACCTCCGTGCCGAGGTCGAGGGGGACCCTGAGGCCGCCGACGAGTTCGTCCACGCCGTGGCCCGCGACTGGCGGACCGCGCCGCTCGAGCGCGTGGACCGGGCGCTGTGCGAGCTGGCCGCGAAGCTCACCCTCGACCAGGACGCCATGACGCCGGAGGACCTCGACCGCCTCCGCGGCCTGGCCTGGACGACCGGGCCATCCACGACGCGGTCCAGGTGATCGCCTACTTCAACTACATCACCCGTATCGCCGACGGCCTCGGCGTGGAGGAGGAGGCCTTCATCCAGCGCTGGGGCCGGGAGTAGACTCCGGCCCGCCATGGAGGAGCCGCAGCCGCGGGCCGAGCTCGATCCCCGCCACCTCGAGGCCCTGAAGGAGCGTATCGCCGAGTCGCCCTTCCACCGGTGGGCCGGCATCGAGCTGGTCCGGGTCGGCGGCGGCGAGACCGAGCTGGCCATGGAGCTCGAGGACCACCACTTCAACCCCCAGCGGATCGTCCACGGCGGCATCATCTCCGCCCTGGCCGACACGGCCATCGGCCTAGCGCTCCGGTCGATCCTCGCGCCCGGCAGCACCCACCGGACCGCCCAGCTCAACGTGCACTTCCTGGCCAAGGGCGAGGGGAACCGGCTGGTCGGCCGGGGCCGGGCCCTCCACCTGGGCAGCCGGATGGGCTACGGCGAGGGTGAGGTGGCGGACGCCGGTGGGAAGCTGCTGGCCAGGGCCACCGCCACCTTCATCGTGCTCCCGGCCCCCGGGGCTTTCTGAGGAGAAATCCGGTTCCGCCCGTTTCCTCCCCACCCCCTCCGACCGATTACCAGGGCAGAGGAGCCGATCGAAGAGGAGGGACTCATGAGACGCACGGCCCTGATCGTGTCCGCCCTGGCGCTCACCCTGGCCCTGGCCGGATCCACCCTCGCCGCCCCCCCGGCCGGAGTCGCCCTGAAGCGGCTGAAGGTGAAAGCGGTCGTCTTCGACCCGGACGCCACCGGCATCGTCAGCTCGAAGTGGGTCACCCATCAGGGCCTGGCCGACGCCGGCAAGAGCGACCACGCCCTGGTCCTGAAGAAGGAGGGCACCACCGCCACGAACGCGTCGGCGATGGGCAACGTCCACGGGGTGAAGAAGCTCCTGGCGCTCACCGAGCTCGGGTTCGACTACGAGGTCGGCGGCCACTGCGGCGCCGGCGCCCCCCGCTTCAACGTCACGCTGACTGACGGGACCGTGTTCTTCTTCGGCTGCGCCAGCGGCGACGTGGTCGGGACGTTGGCCGACCGCGACGGTGACATGTGGAACCGGGTCCGGTTCACCGACGCCGACGCGTTCCCGCAGGACGGCGTGTCGGTGTGGCCGGGCTTCGGCGTGGCCGAGGCGCAGGCCATCCACATCGTGTTCGACGAGGGAACCGACACGATCGGGCTCCCGGAGGGAACCACCCTGGGGATGGTCCGCCTGGACAACATCGACGTGAACGGGAAGCTGATGGGCAAGCCCGGCGCGGGCGGCCCGAAGCAGTCGTAGCGCGGGTTCAGCCGGCCGAGAGGCCGAGGAGACGGGAGGCGTTCCGCCACAGGATCGCCTCCCGTCTCTCTTCGGGGAGCCCCAGCTCGTCGAACTCCCGGAACCACCGGTCCAGCTCGATGAACGGGTAGTCGCTGCCGAAGAGCGTCCGGTCGTTCAGCCGCTTCCCGGCCTCCCGAACGACCTCGGGCGGCAGGTATCCCGGGGCCCAGCCCGACAGCTCGATCCACACGTTCGATTTGTGGAGCGAGATCGCCAGGCACTCCATGTGCCAGGGCCATCCGAAGTGGGCGGCGATCCACGTCACGCCGGGGAAGTCGGCCGCCACCCAGTCGAGGAACCCGGGATGCGAGTAGCGGATCTTCGTGCCTCCCGCCCCCGGCGTGCCAGCGGCGATCCCGCACGTGCCCGTGTGGAACAGGAGCGTCAGGCCGACCTCCTCGGCCGCGGCCCACAGCGGCGAGTAGTGAGGGTCGGCCGGCTCGAACGCCTGCATCGTGGGATGGAACTTGAGGCCCTTCAGCCCGAGGTCGGCGGCCCGGCGGACCTCATCGACGGCGCCCTCGGCGTGCGGGTCCACCGAGCCGAACCCCATCAGCACGCCGGGATAGCGCTCTGACAGGCCCGCCAGGAACTCGTTCCCGAGCCACGGCCGCCCGGTGACCGTGTGGTCGTCCCAATCGAGGACCACGCCGAGCACGTCCCGCTCGCGGTACTCCTCGGCCACCTGGTCGAGGGTGCGGCGCCTCGGTGACGTGCGGAAGTACCGCTCGGTGGCCTCGAGGTGCGGCCCGATGGCGTTCCCCAGCCACTCGTCGGTGGGCAGGTGGACGTGGAGATCGATCGCCTTCGGCACGGCTACTTCGCCGTGTAGTCGTAGAACCCCCTGCCGCTCTTCCGGCCGAGGAGCCCGGCCTGGAGCATCCGTCGGGCCAGCGGGGGTGGGGCCACCTCGGGGTCGCGGAACTCCTCGTACAGGACCTCGGCCACGGCCATCATCGTGTCGAGCCCGATCAGGTCGAGCAGCTCGAACGGTCCCATGGGGTGGCTGAGCCCCAGCTTCACCGCCGTGTCGATGTCCTCCTTCGTGGCGAAGCCCTCCTCGAGCATCCGGATCGCGCTGTTGAGGTAGTACGTGAGGAGGTAGTTCACGATGAACCCGGCCCGGTCCTTGGCCACCACCACGGTCTTGCCCAGGCGCTCGGCGAAGCCCCTTGCGAGCTCCATGGTCTCGTCCGAGGTCGTGATGGCCGGGATCAGCTCGAGGAGCTTCAGGATCGGCGGGGGGTTGAAGAAGTGCATGCCGACGACCCTGTCGGGCCGCTTCGTCTGGGTGGCCATCTGGACGATCGGGAGCGAGGACGTGTTCGTGGCCAGCACGATGTCGTCGCGGGTGATCCCGTCGAGCGCCCGGAAGATCCCCAGCTTCGTCTCGAGATCCTCGGTGGCCGCCTCGATCACGAGGTCCGAGTCGCCGATGTCCTCGTAGTCGGCGGTGCCGTGGATCGCGCTGAGGAGCCCCCCGCGGTCGTCCTCGGAGAGCTTGCCGCGCTCCACGGCCCGGTCGAGCGACTTCTCGATCCGGGCCCGGCCCTGCTCGACCCGCTCGTCGTCGACCTCGACGTAGGTCACCTCGGTCCCGGCCTTGGCACAAACCTCGACGATCCCGGACCCCATGATCCCGCAGCCGATCACTCCGACCTTCTTGACGTCCTCGGGCTTCATCCGAACCTCCGTGGTCTGGAAGGGCCTCAGCCTATCGGGTGGCTCGAGCGGCTCGCAAAGGAAGGGAGATCA
>JBQGDK010000042.1:0-2260 GCA_052039025.1 Actinomycetota bacterium | reverse complement strand
GGCCGGCCACGAGAGGGTCGTCGCTCTCCTCCGCGGCGAGCTCGAGAAGCTTCCCAACGTCGTCATCGAGGAGGGCGAGGTCAAGCTCAACCTCATCCCCGTCATCGCCGCCGTGATCCGGCAGGTGGTGGAGCGTGGGGTGGCACTGGTCGCCCCCGACGTGACCATCCCCACGATCTCGCCCGAGGAGCTTCCCGAGTCCGCTCGAGCTCGGCTGTCCGCCGCGGTCGGCCATCCGCTCCCCGATGACTTCGGGCAGGTCACGATGGTGTCCGAGCAGCGGCTGACCGAGCTCCAGGATGCGGTCCGGACGTTCGACCGCTTCGTGTGGGCCCTCGTCTTGCTGGCCGTGGTGCTGATCGGCGTCACGCTGGCTGTCTCGGTCTCCCGCCGTCGAACCCTCCTCCAGCTCGGGATCGGCGTCATCGCCGCGCTGTTCCTCGGGGGGGTGGCGATCCGGAGGATCCGCGACGAGCTGCTCGGCGCGATAACCCGCGGGGAAGGCCGGGAGGCGGCGAGAGAGGTCTTCGCCGCCACCCTGGGCGACCTGCGATCGGTCGGGTGGATCGTCCTGTGGGTGGCCCTCGCCGTCGCCGTGATGGCCTACGTGGCCGGCCGGCCGAGATGGATCGGCGCGACGGCCGGTCGACTCCGCACGGGCCTCGGCGATCGCGGCTTCGGAGCGTGGGCGGCCCGGCACGCCGACGCCCTCCGCCTGACCACCGTGGCGCTGGGGGCTCTGGTCCTGTTCCTGACCGGCATCGACTGGGTGCCGGTGATCGTGGTTGGCCTCGTCGTGGCGGGGGTGTTCTGGGCCCTGGCCCGGCTCGGGCCCGCACCCGATCGACCCGAGGAAGCCACGTCGATGTCCCGATGACGCGAGGGTCCTTGACTGTCCCGCGAGACGTGCCAGGCTAGCCTTGGTACCGGCTGAGTAAAGGGGACGGATGTCGGAGCAGCGAAGCTGGGCCGCGGTCGGCGTCACGATGTTCGCCGCCCTGATGCTGATGCTGGTCGGGGTGTTTCACGCGATCGCCGGGCTGGCGGGTATCTTCGAGAACGAGTTCTACGCGGTGACCCCGAACTACGTCTTCGAGTTCGACGTCACGGTGTGGGGGTGGATCCACCTGATCTGGGGGGTCATCGTCATCGTGGCCGGCTTCAGCGTCCTCGGCGGGGCCGTGTGGGCCCGGACCATCGGCGTGGTCCTGGCCTCGCTGAGCGCCCTGGCGAACTTCGCCTTCATCCCGTACCATCCGCTGTGGTCGTTCGTGATCATCGCCCTGGACGTCGCCGTGATCTGGGCGCTCACGGTGCACGGCAGGGACATCGCGATGGAGTAGCCCAGTGTTGATCCTGTTCATCCTGGTTGTGGGTATGGCGGCCGGATGGGTGGCCCAGCTGATCCTGGGCAGGGGCACGAACTGGTCGGAGGCGCTGATCGCCGGCCTCCTGGGCTCGATCGTCGGGGGGACGCTCGGAAGCATCCTGACCGGTGGCGGCCTCGACATCGAGTTCGGCTCGCTGATCGGGACCGTCGTGGGGGCCCTGATCGTGCTGGCCATCTGGGGGGCCGTGCGCGGTCGTTCCGGACGCACCGCTCGCCGCTAGCGTCGCACCGAGACCGTTGATGGGTGGGAGGGAGGGACGAGATGGGATGTCTGCTGGTGCTCCTGTCGGCGTTCGCGCCGCGCTTCGTCTTCCTCGTGATCTGGCTCGCGAGACCGGTCTACGTCGACAGTGTGTTCGACACGTTCATCTTCCCGTTGCTCGGGCTGATCTTCCTCCCGTTCACCACGCTGATGTACGTGTTCCTGGCGGCTCCTCCCTTCGGGGTCACCGGGTGGGACTGGCTCTGGATCGCCCTCGCCGCGCTGCTCGATCTCAGCCAGTACGGGAGTGTCTACACCCAGCGTCCGGGAGCGTATGCAGCTCGGCCTCCCGCGTGAGCTGAGCCCACGACCGGGTCGGGATACCGAGGTCGAGGACAGCGGTCGCCGGAGGGCGGGCTGAAGGGCTGATAAAGTCTTCGGCGACTGTCGGGGAGAAAGGGCAACGTGGTCGGCGTGCCGGCATCCGGGTGGCGCGCAGCGATAGCAGGTCTCCTCGTCGCCCTGTTCTCCCATCCCGTCGGAGCGGAAGCCACCCCGCTCGATCCACACCCCAGGGCCGGAGGCTCCCCCCGGCTCGAGCCCATCGTTCGCTCCGCCGAGCGGCACGACACCTCGGTCCCGCTGCGAATCATCGAACCGATCGTGCC
>JBQGDK010000041.1:0-2766 GCA_052039025.1 Actinomycetota bacterium | reverse complement strand
CCAGATCCTCCTCCCCGGGTTCATCGACGGACACATGCACATCGAGTCGACGAAGCTCATGGTCGACCAGTTCGCCCGGGCAGCCCTCCCGTGGGGGACGACCACGGTGATCCTCGACCCCCACGAGATCGCGAACGTCTTCGGCCTCCGGGGTGTCCGCGCGCTGCTCCGGGCGGCCGACGACGTCCCCCTCGACTACTTCGTGATGGCGTCGTCGTGCGTGCCGGCCAGCCCGTTCGAGACCAGCGCCGAGTCGGTGGACGCCGAGGACATGGAGTCGTTCCTGACCGATGAGCCGAGGGCGCTCGGGGTCGCCGAGATGATGAACGTCCCGGCTGTGGTGGCGGGGGACGACGACGCCCTGGCCAAGCTCCGGGTCGCCGAGCGGCTGGGGCGGCATGTCGACGGACACGCTCCCGGCCTGTCCGGCCCGGAGCTCAACGCCTACATCGCCGCCGGCGTCCGCAGCGATCATGAGTGCACCACGCTCGAGGAGGCCCTGGAGAAGCGCCGGCTGGGCATGTGGATCATGGTCCGGGAGGGCTCCGCGGCCCGGAACCTCGAGGCGCTCCTGCCGCTCGTGCTGGAGCACGGCCCCGCCGGCACGATGCTGGTCACCGACGACCAGGAGCCGGACCGCCTCCTGGAGGAGGGCCATCTGAACGAGGTGGTCCGCCGGGCGGTGGCGCTGGGCTGCCCCCCGTCGGACGCCGTGCTGATGAGCACGCTTCACCCGGCCCGGTACCACGGGCTCCGGACGCACGGGGCCGTGGCGCCCGGCTTCGTTGCGGACGTCGTCGCGGTCGAGGACCTCGAGCGGTTCCGCCCCGTGTCGGTGTGGAAGCGAGGGCGGCGGGTGGCCGAGGCCGGCCGGCCGGTGGACCTGCCGAGGGCCGAGGCCCCGGCGTGGATGCGGCGGAGCGTTCGGGTGCCGCCGTTCGACGCCATCGCGTTCCGGATCGAGGCGAACGGTCCGGTCCGGGTGATCGGCGTCGATCCCGGTGAGATCGTGACGCGGGCGCTCGTGGACGATCCGGGGATCCGCGGTACCGAGGCCGTCGCCGCCCCCGACCGCGACCTGGCCAAGGTGGCCGTGATCGAGCGGCACACCGGGAGCGGCCGGATCGGCATGGGGTTCGTCCGGGGGTTCGGACTCCTGCGAGGGGCGCTCGCCTCCACCCACGCGCACGACGCCCACAACCTCGTGGTGGTCGGGGTCGACGACGCCGACATGGCCTCGGCCGCGAACCGGTTGGCCGAGACGGGTGGCGGCCAGGTCGCCGTGGTCGGCGGCCGCGTGGTGGCCGAGCTCCAGTGCCCGATCGGGGGGCTCATGTCGGACCTCCCGGCCGAGGATGTGGCGGCCGCGGTCGGGAACCTCGAGGAGGCCGCCCGGGGCATGGGCTCCACCCTCGAGGCGCCGTTCATGGCGATGTCGTTCCTGGCTCTCTCGGTGATCCCCGAGCTGAAGATCACCGACCTGGGTCTGGTCGACACGGTCCGGTTCGAGCTCGTGCCGCTGCGGGCCTGACCCGCTTTGCGTCCCCGCCGCGGCCTTCCTATGCTTCGGGCGAGGTCAGGGCGCCCCTTCCCCCGCCCAAGGACGAGAGGAGGGAGCGGTGGCCACGACGGAGTCCCCCAAGCGAAGCGCCGCGCCGGGCGGCGCCCTGGATCGGTTCTTCCGGATCTCCGAACGAGGCTCCACGGTCCTGACCGAGATCATCGCCGGATTGGCCACGTGGCTGACCATGGCCTACATCCTCTTCGTCAATCCGCAGATCCTCGGCTCGGTAACGGACGACGCGGGGACCAGCCTGTCGTTCCCCGAGGTCCTGACGGTGACGGCCCTCGTGGCTGCCGTCATGACGATCCTCATGGGGCTCGTGGCCAACTACCCCTTCGCCCTGGCCGCCGGGCTCGGCCTGAACGCGTTCGTGGCCTTCACGCTGGTGGGCTCGCTCGGCCTGTCCTGGCCTCAGGCGATGGGCGTGATCGTGATCGAGGGCCTGATCATCACCGGGCTCGTGCTGACCGGCTTTCGGGAGGCCGTGCTGAACGCGATCCCGATGGATCTGAAACGGGCCGTGGGGATCGGGATCGGGCTGTTCATCGCGTTCATCGGTCTCGAGAGCGCCGAGGTGATCGTGCATCCGGAGGCCGGCAACATCGTTGCCCTGAATCCGGACCTGACGACGCTGAGGATGCTCACGTTCGTGATCGGGCTCGTCATCACCGCCGGCCTGGTGGCCCGGCGGGTCCGGGGCGCGCTCCTGATCGGGATCGTGGCCACGACCGTGATCGCCATCCTCATCAACGAGATCTGGGGCGACGGGGCGATCTGGTCTTCCGTCGGCCCCGGCGTGGGGGTCCTCCCGGAGGACCTCGTGGCCACGCCGGATTTCGGGCTCGTCGGACGGTTCTCGTTCGGCGTGTTCGAGGCGATCCCGGTGGCCACGGCCGTCGCCGCGATCCTGGCCGTCATGCTGTCGGACTTCTTCGACACGATGGGCACCGTCATCGGGCTCGGCGGTGAGGCCCGGCTCCTCGATCGGGAGGGCAAGCTGCCGGGCATCAACCGCGTGCTGCTCGTGGATTCGCTGGCCGCGGCCGCCGGCGGGGCCGCGTCCGCGTCGTCGAACACGACGTACATCGAGAGCGCCGCCGGGATCTCAGAAGGCGGGCGGACCGGGCTGACCGCGGTCGTGGTCGGCGTGCTGTTCCTGCTCTCGCTGTTCTTCTCGCCGCTCGCCGGGGTGATCCCACCCG
>JBQGDK010000040.1:0-9803 GCA_052039025.1 Actinomycetota bacterium | reverse complement strand
GGGCGTGGCCGCCAGCCGGATGCAGTTCCACGAGATCGGCGCGCTCGCCGTGCTCGACGGGTCGAGGCTCATCGGGATCATCACCGAGCGGGACATCCTCCGGGCTGTCGGCGATGGGCGCGACCCCGACGCGACCTCGGTCGCGGCGTACATGGTGGAGGAGCCGGTTTCGGTCGGCCTGGAGGCCGAGGCGGCCGAGGCCGCTGACACCATGGTGCGGCTCGGCGTCCGGCACCTCCCGGTGGTGGAGCGGGGCGAGCTCCTGGGCATGCTCTCCGCCCGCGACCTCCTGGAGGACGAGGCCGCCAAGGCCCTGGTCGAGTAGGAGCCTATGAGCGGGCTCGGCGACGTCATCCGTCGTGTGCGCCTGGCTCCCTGGGCGGATCGGGGCGTGACGCTCATCCGGAAGCTCGGGCTCGGCGGGCCCGTGGAGTACGTCACCCAGATCGTGTATGGGCTCGGTCATCCGTCGCTCTTCAGGTCGGGAGCCACGCCCGGGGAGGAGCGGATGCGGCTCCCCGGCGACCGGTTCGTGCCGGAGCCGATGTGGACGGCCACGCGGGCCGTCACGATCGACGCGCTGCCGGACGACGTGTGGCCCTGGATCGTCCAGCTGGGTGACGGCCGGGGAGGGTGGTACACGTGGGAGATCTGGCGGGAGGACCGGGCCGTCCCGGCGGACCGGATCCTCCTCGAGTTCCAGAACCTCCGGGTGGGCGACCTGCTCCTCGATAGCCCGGACACCGATGCGACCCAGGGTGCCTTCCGGGTCCGGCAGCTGCGCCCGGGGCGCCATCTCGTCCTGTTCTCCGCTCGGGATCCGCTCAGCGGCCGGGAACTGGACGTCCGGCGCGATCGACCTCGACGGTTCATCGAGGTCGTCTGGTCCTTCGTGCTCAGGCCTCGATCCCACGGTCGGACCCGACTCCTGGTGAGGGTTCGGGCCACGTACGCTCCCCGCTGGGCGGGAGTCGCGTTCAGGCTCTTGGGCGCGGGCGACACCGTGTGGCACGGGACCCTGCTCCGGGGTATCAAGGAGCGGGCCGAACGGTCGATGCCGCGACACGGGACCGGCACGCCCGCCGGCATGAGCGAGGTCCGGCCGTGAGGCCGGAGGTTTGAGATGACCACGTGGATCCTGGTGGTGGCGTTGGGTCTGCTGACGCACTTCGGAGCGTCCTACCTGATCCCACTGGCCGAGAAGGACCAGGGCGCGTTCGGGGGACTGCTGCGGTGGGCGTGGCCCTGGGGGATCGGGGATCACGGCTTCCTGGGCAGGGTCGATCCGAACGCCATGCCGATCACCGGATTCTGGATCGCCATGGCGGCCGCGGCCCTGAGCCTCATGGCCCTGCTCGCGGTACTCGGGATCTGGATCCCCACGGGATGGTGGCGCGCCCTGGCGATCGCCGGCGCGTCGCTGATCGTCGTTCTGATGGTGGGCTTCTTCGGCCCGACCAAGATCCTGCCCATCGTCGTGGCGCTCGCCGTGCTGTGGGCGGCGACGGTCGGAGCAGACACCTTCGACGTCGGGTAACGGACCCAACCACGGACCACACCTCGCCCCGGTCCGCCGGGTGACTTGCATGCAGGGAGCCGACGTGGTTGCCTTGGGGGAGACGCCGAAAGGAGGCCCCGTGCAGCTCTCTTACCGGGAAGGGTGGACCGTCGTCCACGGGCTCATCTTCGGCACGGTGTTCCTCCTGGCGTTCGCCGGCGGGCTTGCCGGTCTGTGGAGCCTGCGACCCAAGTACCTCACCGCGGCGGCGATCCGGGAGCGGATGCGGCGGCTGTACGTGGGGACCTGGGTCATGGCCGGGGTGGCCTGGCTCACGGTGATCACGGGCACCTGGATCGTGTATCCCTGGTACCGGGAATCGCTGGCGGAGTCGGGAGGAGATGAGTTCGCCGGATGCGCGGGGGCCGTCGTCCCCACCGAGACCTGTTCACCTCGGGACTTCCTCCGGTCGGAGGTCTCCGGAGACACCGCGTGGTGGCACGAGTTCGGGATGGAGTGGAAGGAGCACATCAGCTGGGCCGCACCTCTCTTGGCCACCGGGGTCGCCTTCGTGGTGGCCTACTACGGGCCCAGGCTCATCGCCCGCCCCTGGCTCCGGACCGTGACCATCGTGATGTTCGTGGGAGCGTTCGCCGCCGCGGTCGTGGGCGGGGTCTTCGGGGCGTTCCTGAACAAGGTCGCTCCGATCGTCTAGGAGGAGAGGGATGAGTCAGCAGCTCGAGCACCACGACGAGGAGCGCGCCCCGGAGCTGGGGGAGCTGGGGCTCCAGGACAAGCCGGATGGTCCGGCCGCGGCGGCCATGCTCGCCGCCGGGATCGGGATATTCACCCTCGGTCTCCTCACGGTGCTGTCGGAGGCATCGGTTCCCGTCCACGACTTCCTGGAACGGTTCGAGTTCGGTCGTGGGGTCGGCCCGCTGGCCGGCAAGACCATCCTGGCCGTGGCGGCATGGGCGGTGAGCTGGGTCATCCTGGCCCTGGCATGGGGAGGGCGCGACGTGAACATCAAGGCGTGGTTCACGGTCTCAATCAGCCTGGGGATCCTGGGCGCGCTGGGGACGTTCCCGCCGATCTTCCTCTCGTTCGCACCGGAGTGAGCACGGCCGACCGCGTCGCGGCCTGGGCCACGGGAGCCGGGGTCGGCCTGATCGCCTTCATGCTCGTCTGGCTCGTGGGCAACCGGCTGGCCGGCCTGCTCTGGGGCGCCGCGGTGGGTGCGATCGCGGCGTTGGGTAGCGCCGCCGTCGTCGGCGTGACCACTGCCGTCCTCTTCGGGCTCCGCCTCGCCCGCCGCTCGTCGCCGCCCGGGTAAGGGCGGTCGGGCGCGGGTAGACACACCCGGTGGGTCCCTGGGACCATCGCCGCATCCGATGAGCGACCATGAGCGACCGTGATCCCACCTCGTCCGACGGCGGGACGTCGGAGCTCGAGCCGCCGGCGTCGGCGCGCACGGAGCCGATCGATCCCGGCGAGCCGGTGACGCCGCCGCCCCCGGGAGGGTACGCGTCCCTCGGTCGGGCGCGCCCGAGGATCCCCGGCAGCCTGATCGTGGTCGGGGTGGTGATCCTGGCCATCGGCACGGTCCTCGGATTCCTCCTCGGTCGGGCCATGAGCGACGAGGTCGTCCCGGGGCGAGAACGCGTCGAGCGGGGCGACTCCGGCGGGGGTGGCGGGGGAGGAGGTGACCGGGCCGCCCGCCGAGAGCGGCGGAGGGCCTGCCGCGAGGTCACCGATCTGCAGGCCCGCCTGATCGACCTCCAGCAGCGTGTCGTGGCGAACCAGGTCGCACTGACGGAAGCGGTGATCGCCGAGGACGTCGAGCGGATCAGCGCGCTCACCGCGACCGCAGAGGCCTTCCAGGCGCGGGTCGAGCAGCGGCGGGCCGAGCTCGTCGAGGCGGAGGAGCGGTGCCGGCCGGCGTAGCTACTTCACCAGCCGGCGGTGCAGCAGGTTCAGCGGCAGGACGAACAGCAGTGCGGTCAGGCCGGCGATCCACGCCGCGGCCAGGATGGCGGCCCGAACGTCGCCGGTCAGCGTGAGGGCCCGCATCAGATTCACGGCATGGTGGAGCGGCATGAACCACGCCAGTCCCTGGGCCCATCCGGGGAGCCCGGTCACCGGGAAGAAGATCCCCGAGAACAGGAACATCGGCGTGATGAACAGCGTCCAGTAGTAGGTGAAGTAGTCGATCAGGGGGATGATCGCGGTGAACGTGAGGCCGATGACCGAGAACATCATCCCGATCATCGCGATGGCCACCGGCGTGAAGATCACCAGCGGCGTGTGCACGACGCCGAAGGCCGCGGCGATCAGCACGAACACCTGGCCGTAGATCAGCGCCCGGGTGGTGCCCCACAGCAGCTCGCCGAGCCCGACGTCCTCGATGGTCAGTGGCGTGGCCATGGCCGCGTCGTACACCTTGCCGAACTGCATCTTCACGAAGCAGTTGAACGTGACCTCGAAGGACGTGCCGTACATCGCGGCCGTCGCCGCGAGCCCGGGCGCGATGTAGTCGATGTAGTCGAACCCCTCCAGGCGGCTGAGGTACGCGCCGAGGCCGAGTCCCATGGCCAGCAGGTAGAAGAACGGCTCGAAGAAGTTCGGCAGGATGTTGATCCGGTACGTCTTCCGATAGATCGCGGCGTTCCGCTGCCACAGCCGCCACGCGGAACGGAGGCGGACGTCGGGGACCCGGAACAGGGGGGTCCGCCGAACCCGGTCGACGGTCGTGGCCGTGGCGCTCACTCGAGCAGGCCTCGCCCGGTCAGCTGGAGGAACACATCCTCGAGGGTGGCTCCGCGGAGCCACACGGACCCCGGGTCGGCAACCACGGCGCGCACCTTCGCCAGCATCGCGTCGCCCTCGGCCGTGTAGAAGAGCCACCGGTCGGCCAGCCGCTCGACGCGCTCTGCCAGCTCGGCCAGATCGCGGAGCCCCGGGACGGCCTCCTCGGCGGGCTCGAACACCTCGATCACCTGCGGAGAGGTCTCCCGCGCCACGAGCCCCCGGGGCGGGCCCTCGACGAGGATCCGGCCCTCGTGCATGATCACCAACCGGTCGCAGAGCTGGGGGGCCTCGTCCATGTAGTGCGTGGTCAGCACGAGCGTCACGCCCTGGCGCTTCAGCGAGCGCAGCTTCTCCCACACGAGGTGACGGGCCTGCGGGTCGAGGCCGGTGGTCGGCTCGTCGAGGATCAGGAGGTCCGGCTCGTTCACCAGGGCCCGGGCGATCAGCAGGCGCCGCTTCATGCCGCCGGAGAGCCGGTCGATCCGCCAGTCCCGCTTGTCCTGGAGGGCCACGAAGTGGAGCAGCTCGTCCACGGTCGAGCGGGCCACCCGCCTCGGGATGTCGAAGTACCGGGCGTAGATCAGCAGGTTCTCGCCGACCGTGACCTCCTCGTCGAGGTTGTTCTCCTGCGGGACCACGCCCATCCGCCGCCGGATCTCACGGCCGCGGCTCGAGGCCATGCCGAGCACCGAGAGCTCGCCGTCGCTCGGCGGCGAGGTGCACGAGATCATCCGCATCGTTGTGGTCTTGCCGGCGCCGTTCGGGCCGAGGAAGCCGAAGCACTCCCGCTCGCGAACCTCGAAGTCGACGCCGCGCACGGCCTCGAACTCGCCGAATCGCTTGGTCAGACGGCGTGCGACCACGACGCTCACCACGGGGATCGCCTCACGCGAGCGAGTCTAGCACCGGGGTCTGCGCGGACCGCCGGCGGATCAGCCCGGGGGCATCCGGTAGTCGCGGCCTCGCCGCAGCCTGGCCGTGTGGGCGGCGCCGCGGAAGAACGCTGGGAGGATCACGCTGGTGAACCGCCGTCGCTCCGCCAGGCCGATCATCCCGGCCACGGCCACGGGGATCCAGCCGGCCCCGACCCGGTCCGCCCAGAACCGCCACAGGATCCCGCCCCAGGCCACGGCCTGGAGGACCATCGCCGGGAACGGGTTGCGGAGCAGGACGAAGGCCGCGCCGAACACGACGAGCACGCCGACGACGACGAGCGCGGGGAGGTCGCCGTGGAGCCCGAGCCCGGCCAGCACCGCGACGCCCACGAGCGTGTCGACGGGGAGGTCCCAGGAGCCCAGTCGAGTGGTCCCGTTCGCCACGCCGGCGAACGCCCCGTCGAGGGCGTCGGTGGCCCACGCCGCGGCCAGTGCCACCGCCGCCGCGGTCAGCCGCCCGCTGCCGACGAGCCACACCAGCGCTCCGGCCAGCGCGGCCCGCGCCGCCGTGAGGGCGTCGGCGGTCAGGGCCATACGGTGAGGTGATCGACCACGACGGCCTTGAGTCGGTCGGGGAGCGGCGTGACCCCCAGGCCGGGGCCGTCCGGGACGGCCATCGTGCCGTCGGCGTCGACCACGAACGGCTCGGTGATGTCGGCCTCGAAGAAGCGATCGGAGCCGCTGGTGTCGCCGGGGAGCGTGAAGCCGGGGAGGGAGGCCAGGGCCACGTTGGCCGCCCGGCCCACGCCCGTCTCCAACATCCCCCCGACCCACAGCGGGACCGCGGCCTCGCGGGCCACCTCGTGGATCCGCATGGCCTCGGAGAGCCCCCCGACCCGGCCGACCTTCAGGTTGATGATCCGGCACGCGCCGAGCTCGATGGCGCCGCGGGCCACACGGGCGGAGGTGATGGTCTCGTCGAGGCACAGGGGCGTGGCGATCCGTCGCTGGAGCTCGATGTGCCCGAGGAGGTCGTCCTTCGGGAACGGTTGCTCGATGTACTCGAGGCCGAGATCGTCCAGCGCCAGCAGCGCGTCCGCGGTCTCCCGCGTGTAGGCGGCGTTTGCGTCGACCGACAGGGGCGCGTCCGGGAAGGCCTCCCGGACCGCGCGGACGACATCGACGTCCCGGCCCGGCTCGATCTTCAGCTTCACCCGCCGGTACCCGCCGGCCACGAACGTCGACACGAGCTCGAGCAGGTCCTCGATCCGGTCCTCGATCCCCAGGCTCACGCCGCACGGGACGCGGTCGCGCACGCCGCCGAGGTTCCGCGACAGCGACACGCCGTTCGATCGGAGCGCGAGGTCGGCTCGGGCGATCTCCAGCGCGGCCGCGGCCATCGGGTGGCCCCGGACACCGGACGGCCGCCCGGCCAGGGCGGCGGGGGCCAGGTAGTCCCGCAGGACCAGCCAGGCGCTCTCGTTCCACTCGCCCGAGTACCGGGGGGCCTCCATGGCGGTGCACTCGCCCCATCCCTCCGTGCCCTCGGACCCGATCGCCCGGACCAGCACGCATTCCTTCTCCGTCGTCGTGCCGAACGAGGTCGTGAAGGCCCGTTTGAGCGGGAGCCGGACCCGGAGGAGCTCGACGGCGGCGAGGTCGGAGATCACGGCCGCTCCAGCACGTACGCCCCCTCGCGGAGGAAGCCCGTCGCCTCCATCCCGGCCGCCAGCGCCTCCTCGAGCTCGTCGGCCACCCGGTCTCGCCACCTGATGGCCTCGGCCGGGTCTCGCTCCCGGAGCGCGTGGTACTCGGGCGGCACGCGGACGATCGTCGATCCCTCGTTGACCGCGGCCCCGACCCGGCGACCGGCCATCGCCGCGACCACCCGGCCCGAGCGGAGGTCCCACCGGAACTCGATGCGGTCGGACCGCTCGCCACGGTTGAACGCATCGTCCATCGGTCCGTAGTAGTCGCGGTGGAACGCCACGCCGACGGCACCGAGCTTGTGGAGGTTGAACCAGGCGTTGCGGGCCACCATCGGGTCCATGGTCCAGGTGACGACGTCGATGCCCCGGGCCAAACACCACTCCCGCTGGGCCGACTTCAACAGGAAGCCCACCCCCTGGTGCTGGGTCTGGTGCGCCACCCCCGTGATGTGTGAGTGGAGCACCGGCCGCCGGTCCTCGGTGAGCCCCACCAGGCCGACCAGCGCACCGACCAGCTCGTCGCCGTCGAAGGCCCCCAGGACCTGGCCGCCGTGGGCCGCCATGGCCCGGAGGACGGATGCGTCCATCACCCGCCGCTGCTCCCAGATCCGGTCGAGAAGGTCCGAGGCCGCGATGCACTCCTCGAGCGAGGACAGCGGGCGGACCTCGACGGTGTCAGGCATCGGCCAGGAGGTCGGTCACCAGGCGGGCCACCATCTCGGCCCGGGGGAGCATCTCCTCGACGAGGACGTGCTCTCGGCGAGCGTGGGCGCCGCCGCCCACGGCCCCGAGCCCGTCGAGCGTGGGGACCCCGAGCGCCGCGGTGAGGTTCCCGTCGCTGGCCCCGCCCACGGCGGCCTCGCCCACGTCGTAGCCGAGGGTCACCAGTCGACGGTACAGGCCCTGGGAGGCCTCGCGCTCCAGCGGCCCCCGGTTGAGCCCGCCGGTCACCCGGACCTCGGCCTCCTCGTGGCTGGCGCGCAGCCCGGCCAGCGCCGCGTCCACGCGCTCGGCCTCCTCGTTGCTCCACATGCGCACGTCCACCGTGCACCACGCTACCTCGGGGACCACGTTCGTCGCCGTGCCGCCGCCGATCGTGGTCACGGTGACCGTCGTGCCGGCCGCCGGGTCGGCCAGGTCCACGATGTCGTGGATCAGGTGGCTCAGCACCACGGCCGCGTTCACGCCCTCGTGCGGGGCCAGCCCCGCGTGTGCGGCCCGACCGCCGATCTCCACCCGATACGTGGCGGTGCCCTTGCGAGCGACCTTGACCCGGCCCTCCTCCGACGGCTCCAGGACGAGCACGGCCCGCGCCCCCCGAGCCTCATCCTCGATCAGGGCCCGCGAGGTGGGGCTCCCGATCTCCTCGTCCCCCGTGAACAGCACCGTGATCGGGCCCTCCGGCACCTGCCGGAGGGCCTCGACGCACTGCACGATGCCGGCCTTCATGTCGAAGGCCCCCGGCCCGCGCGCCACCCCGTCGTCGACCGCGAACGGGAACTCCCCCAGCGTCCCCGGCGGCCACACGGTGTCGTAGTGACAGAGGAACAGGACCGGCCGATCGCCCCCGCGACGCCACACCCGATGGACCCCCGCCGGTGTCGTCCCCGCGCCCAGGACGTCCCGGCAGAGGCCGTCGATGACCGAGGCGCATCGCTCCAGGCCTTCGGGGTCCGTGGAGAACGACTCCGCCTCCACCAGGAGGCGAAGCGCCTCGATCATCTCGGCGCGATCCACTCAGGCCTGCCGGCGCATGATCCCGAGGTCGTACATGAGGGCGGCCACGGTGCCGCCGATCACCGGGCCCAGGATGTACACCCACACCCCGGTGAGTTCGCCGCTCACCACGGCCGGGCCGATCGAGCGGGCCGGGTTCATGGCCGCCCCGGTGAAGGGCCCGCCCATCATGATGTCCATGGCGATCGTGAACCCGATGGCCAGCCCCGCGATCTTGTTGAACGAGCCCTCCGGGTCCAGGGCGGTGGCGAACACCACCCACACCAGCAGGAACGTGAGGACGGCCTCGATGGCGATCGCCTGCCAATCGGCGATGCCCGGGGAGACCAGCGGGGTCCCCAGGGTCACGGGGTCCCAGGCGCTCCCCGGCAGCAGGAGCCGAAGGCCGAGTGCCCCGAGGAGGCCACCGGCGATCTGAACCACCACGTAAGCGCCCGCCGCCCCCGTGCTCATCCGCCGGGCCACCCACGCGCCCACGGTCACGGCCGGGTTGAAGTGGCCCCCCGACACGTGGCCCACGGCCGAGACCATCACCCCGATGGCGAGGCCGTGGGCCAGGGCCACCGTGACGAGGCCGGCCCCGCCGACGCCATCGCCCACCGAGCCGGCGGCCACGATCGAGCCGGCCCCGATGAAGATCAGGGTGAACGTCCCCACCAGCTCCGCGAGCAGGCGCTGGGTCATCGGGCGTTCCATCGTCCCTCCCTCTGGTCGTTGGTCGGGCTCACTCGTACCCGTGCCCGCCGAGGGTGTCAAGCCCGAACGGTTCAAGGGGCCGGGAGAGGGTGCCGATGCTAGGGATACCGGCGGGTGGGGCTGTCCCCTTTGCGCCCCACCGGCCGAAATGGCAAGATGCACAAGTCAAGCGTCCGGGCCCTCGTGGCCCGGGCACGGCGGCGGGGTGACGCGGGCACACCCCGCCGCCACCCTTTGGGGGCCGATGGTACCCTTGAGCCGTCCGGGCGCGTAGCTCAGCGGGAGAGCGCTCGCCTCACACGCGAGAGGTCGTAGGTTCAAATCCTGCCGCGCCCACCATGTGATGTGTCGGGGCATCGTGGACGGATGTCCCGCGCCATCGTGGACACTCTCTCACTCCCGAGGCTGGTAGTCGCGCGTGGGATCGAGCGTGAAGTGACGGAGTAGGTCCCCGTTCTCTGAGACGATCCGCACGTCCAG
>JBQGDK010000039.1:0-16672 GCA_052039025.1 Actinomycetota bacterium | reverse complement strand
TTCGGGCGGGAGCCGCTCCACGTCGAGGCGTACCTGCTCGGCTTCGAGGGTGACCTCCAGGGGGCCGTGGTCACCGTGGAGTTCTGGGCCCGGCTGCGCGACGAGGTCGCGTTCGACGGCCCCGCGGCCCTGAGCCGCCAGATGGAGCTCGACGTGCGGGCCACCCGGCGTCTCGTCGCGGGGGAGGATCGGCCTCCTGTGATACCCTGACCTGCGATGACGCTGACGAAGGACGCCAGGGCCGGCCTGATCGAGGAGCATCGGAGGAGCGAGCGGGACACCGGATCGCCTGAGGTCCAGATCGCCCTCCTCTCGAAGCGGATCGAGGAGCTGACCGAGCATCTCAAGACCCACTCGAAGGACCATCATTCCCGCCGGGGTCTCCTCCAGATGGTGGGCCGCCGGCGTCGGCTCCTCGAGTACCTTCGCCGCAGCGACGTCGAGCGGTACCGGGCGCTGATCGGGCGCCTGGGCTTGAGGCGATAGGCGAAGGAGGCGATCGCCCGGCCACGACGAACGGAGACGGAAGGAGCGGCGGCCGCGCGGTCAGTTTTCAGTCGCGGACCCCGGGCCATCCCGGCCCGAGGCCCACCACTGACAACTGGCCCGCCCCTCGCTCCTCGAACCAACGGAGAGGAGCAAGGAATGAACGTGATCAAGGACTCCCGCACCGTCGGGGGCGTGGACATCACCTTCGAGACCGGCAAGCTGGCGATGCTCGCCGGCGGCTCGGTGGTGACGACGATCGGAGAGACCCAGGTCCTGGTGACCTGCACGAGCGGGCCCGCCCGGGAGGGCATCGACTTCTTCCCGCTCACGGTCGACGTCGAGGAGCGGATGTACGCAGCCGGGAAGATCCCCGGGGGCTTCTTCCGTCGTGAGGGCCGCCCGTCGGAGACGGCGATCCTCACGGCGCGCCTGATCGACCGGCCCCTCCGGCCCACGTTCCGGACCGGGTTCCGTCAGGAGGTGCACGTCGTGTGCACCGTCCTGTCTGCCGACCAGGCGAATCCCTACGACGTGCCCGGCATCAACGGTGCGGGGCTGGCGGCCACGCTGGCCGGCCTTCCGTTCGACGGGCCGGTGGCCGCCGTGCGGGTGGGGCTCCTGAACGGGCGGTGGAAGGTCAACCCGACCTACCAGGACCTCGACCTGGCCACGTTCGACATGGTGGTGGCCGGCCGGAAGAACGACCAGGGCGGCGTGGACATCCTGATGGTCGAGGGGGAGGCCCCCGACGAGGCGCTGAAGCACATCGCCGACGGCGATCCCGCCCCCACCGAGGAGATCGTGGCCGAGGGCCTCGAGGAGGCCAAGCGAGTCATCGCGGAGATCGTGGACTTCCAGCGGGGGCTCGCCGAACGGCACGGCGCCACCGAGGTCGAGTTCCCGATCGACCTCGACTACGGCGACGAGGTGGTCACGGCGGTCGACGCGTTCGCCCGGGACCGCGTGGCGGATGCCCTGAAGATCGCCGACAAGACCGACCGGACGGCTGCGCTCGACGAGATCAAGGCCGACCTCGGCGCGCATTTGGCCGAGACCTGGGATGAGGAGACGTACGCCGCCCGGGCGGGGCAGGTGAGCCGGTACGTCAAGGACCTGCAGAAGGACGTGATGCGCCGCCGGGTCATCGAGGAGGGCGTCCGCATCGACGGCCGGAAGACCGACGAGCTCCGCCCGATCTCCTGCGAGGTCGGGCTGATCCCGCGGGCGCACGGCTCGGGCCTGTTCCAGCGGGGTGAGACCCAGGTGCTGAACGTGGCCACGCTCGGCATGCTCCGGATGACCCAGACGATCGACACCATCGATCCCGAGGAGAGCAAGCGCTACATCCACCACTACAACTTCCCGCCGTTCTCCACGGGCGAGACCGGGTTCATGCGGGGCCCGAAGCGCCGCGAGATCGGCCACGGCGCGCTCGCCGAGCGGGCCCTCGTCCCGGTGATCCCGGACGAGCAGGTGTTCCCCTACACGCTCCGGCTTGTCTCCGACGTCTTGCAGTCGAACGGGTCCACCTCGATGGCGAGCGTGTGCGCCTCGACGCTGTCGCTGATGGACGCCGGTGTCCCGATCCTGGCCCCGGTGGCGGGGATCGCCATGGGGCTGATCGCCGAGGGCGGCGAGTTCGTCACGCTCACCGACATCCTGGGCGCCGAGGATGCCCTCGGTGACATGGACTTCAAGGTCGCGGGGACCCGAGACTTCGTCACCGCGCTCCAGCTCGACACGAAGGTCACCGGCCTGCCGGCCGAGGTCCTGAACGGGGCCCTGAAGCAGGCCCGCGAGGCCCGGCTGTTCATCCTCGACCGGATGCTCGAGACGATCGCCGAGCCACGCGAGGTGCTCTCGGCGACCGCTCCCCGTGTGGTGACCAAGCAGATCCCGGTGGACAAGATCGGCGAGGTCATCGGGCCGAAGGGGAAGCGGATCAACGAGATCATCGCCTCCACCGGCGCCGACATCGACATCCAGGACGACGGCACGGTGTTCATCGGGTCTCGCGAGGGCGAGGGCGCCGAGCGGGCCATCCAGATGATCGACGAGATCCTCAACCCGAGGATCCCCGAGGTGGGCGAGCGGTTCCACGGCAAGGTCGTGAAGACCACGACGTTCGGGGCGTTCGTGAACATCCTGCCGGGCCAGGACGGCCTGCTCCACATCTCCAAGCTGGGCCGGGGGAAGCGGGTCAGCTCCGTCGAGGAGGTCCTGAACGTCGGGGACGAGCTCGAGGTCATCGTCACCCGGGTCGAGGAAGGCGGGCGCCGGATCGCCATCGATCCGATCTGGGAGGACATGAACGACCAGGACGTTCAAGAGCTCCTGACGAAGGCGCAGGAGGAGGAGCCGGCGCCGCGCCGGGAGCGGAGCCGCGACCGGGACCGGGGCCGGGGCGATCGGAGCCGCGACCGGGGGCGGGGCGACCGCGACCGCGGGCGCCGGAGCGGACCCCGCCGGGAGGGCTGAGCTGGCCGGCCGCGATCGCGGCACGATCCGCCGCAGCGAGCACGGGTCGGGCATGCGCCTGGTCACCGAGCGCATGCCGTGGGTGAGGTCGGTGTCGTTGGGGGCATGGGTCACCGCCGGCTCCCGGGACGAGCACCATCGGATCGCCGGTGCCTCGCACTTCCTCGAGCACCTCCTGTTCAAGGGGACGAAGACCCGCACCGCCCGCGACATCGCCGAGGCCTTCGATGTGGTCGGGGGCGATCTCAACGCGTTCACGGCGAAGGAGCACACCGCGTTCTACGCCCGGGTCCTCGACGGTGACCTGCCGATGGCCGTGGAGGCCCTCTGCGACATGATCCAGCACTCGCTGCTCCGGGCGGCCGACCTCGACGCGGAGCGCACGGTGATCCTCGAGGAGATCAACATGCACGAGGACGCCCCCGACGAGCTCGTCCACGACCTGTTCATGGAGCGCCTGTGGCCCGGCGACCCGATCGGGCGATCCGTGCTCGGCTCGGTGGAGACGATCTCCGCGATGTCGCGGGAACAGGTCCGGCGGTTCTGGAAGCGTCACTACGTCCCCGGCAACCTGGTGGTGGCCGCGGCCGGGAACCTCGACCACGACCGGCTCGAGGAGATGGTGTCCACGTTCATCGACACCACGGAGCCGGGCTCTCCGCGGGGTACCCGGGTGCCGTCGCTGGGAAGCCCCCCGGTCCCCACCGGGGGGGCCCACATCCGCCGCCGCCAGACCGAGCAGGCCCACATCTGCGTGGGGACGGCCGGCCTGTCGAGGAGCGATCCTCGCCGTTTCGCCATGGGGGTGGTGAACGACGCGATCGGGGGCGGGATGTCCTCCCGCCTGTTCCAGGAGATCCGCGAGAAGCGCGGGCTCGTGTACTCGGTGTTCTCGTACCACTCGATGTTCGCCCAGACCGGAGCGTTCGTGATCTACGCGGGCACGGCGCCGTCCCGGGCCCGGGACGTCCTCGGGCTGATCGAGCGCGAGCTGGAGAGCGTCGCCGAGAAGGGCGTCACCGATCAGGAGCTGGAGCGGGCCAAGAGCCACATGAAGGGATCGATGGTGCTGTCGCTCGAGGAGACCAGCGCCCGGATGAGCCGGGTGGCGAAGTCGGAGATTGCCCACGGCGAGGTGATCGGACTCGACGAGGTCCTGGAGCGCATCGATGCGGTCACGCCGGAGGACGCCCGGGCCGTGGCCGAGGACGTGCTGCACCGCCCCCGGGCCGTCACGGTGATCGGGCCGTTCGACGACGGCGAGTTCGCCGAGTTCGCCCGGCCATGATCCGCGTCGGGCTCTTCGGCGCCGACGGGAGGATGGGCCGCCTCGTGTGGGACGCCGTCGCCGATGCGCCCGACATGAGCCTGGTCGCGGCGGTCGATCCGTCGAGCGCGGGACGGGTCTCCCCGGTCGGCGGGGTCGAGATCACCGGCGACCGGCGAGCCCTCGTCGATGCCGGCGCGGCGGTGGCCGTTGACTTCACCCGTCCGGACGCCGTGATGGACAACGTCCGCTTCTGCCTCGAGCACGGGATCCACGCGGTCGTGGGGACCACCGGCATCGGGCCGGCCGAGCTGGACCGCGTCCGGGAGTGGCTGGGGTCCAGGCCCGAGGTCGGCGTCGTCGTGTCGCCGAACTTCGCCATCGGCGCGGTGGTCGCCCAGCGGCTGGTCGAGCAGGCCGCTCGGCTCTTCCCCGCCGTGGAGGTGATCGAGCTCCATCACGACCAGAAGGTCGACGCGCCGTCGGGGACCGCGGCGGCCACGGCCCGGCGGATCGCCGCCGCCCGGACCGAGCGGTGGTCGGGCCCCCAGGGAGGGGACTACCGGGGGGGCGAGATCGAGGGGATCCGCGTCCACAGCGTCCGGCTTCCCGGCCTGGTCGCGCACCAGGAGGTCATCTTCGGCGCGAAGGGGCAGACGCTCACGATCCGCCACGACGCCCCGGACCGCTCCGCCTACATGCCGGGGGTGCTCCTGACGATCCGTCGGGTAGGGAGCCGGCCAGGCCTCACGGTCGGGCTCGAGCCGCTCCTCGACCTCTAGCCGCTAGGCCCGGGTCGGCTCGGGCTCCCCGACCACGTGCGTCACCGCGACCCCGAAGGTCCGCTCCACCCGGTGAGGCAGGTCCTGCCGCAGCCAGCGGGACAGGCCGGGCGGCAGCGTCGACAGGATGATCTCGTCGAACTCTCGGTCTCGGACCGAATCCGCGATGGCCTGGAGCGGCCGCTCGTCCCCGATCTCGCCCTTCGCCTCGGCCCCCAGCTCCCGGAACCGATCGAGGGCCCGCGCCAGGCGCCGGGCCGCGATCGCCCGGGCCTCGCCCTCGGTCCACACGGCGTGATCGTGCGGCTGGGTGGCCGGGACCAGGACGTGGAATCGGGATGGGCCGGCGGCCAGGCACGCCCTGACCTTTTCGGTGAGGTGCTCGCCGCCGAGCGTCTGGTTGGCGACCACGAGGTAGCGGCGCATGGCACCACCTCCTCCCCGGGATGATACCCCGCCCCCTCCAACCGGGCGTGGTGGCTCAGGGGAGCCCGGAGCGGAGGGAGCCACCCGTCTGCATCCGGTGGTAGTCGCCCCGGCCGTAGTCCCAGGTGATCATGACGTCCGGGACCAGCCGGAGCACGACCCGGTCGGGCTCCTTCAACGCCCCGGCCAGCCACCGCCGCCCCTCGGCGTCGCCGTACCGCGTGGCGATCCGCTCGAGCCACACGTCGCGGTCCTCCGCCCAGACCTCCGGGGTGCCGTGCAGGATCACGGCCCGGTAGGGCCGCTCCTCGCTGGCGATCGACAGGGCCACCGGCGAGCCGGCGGCCACGTCCCGGCCGGTGTGGCGGGACTCCATCCGGGTCGTGAACCAGAAGGCGCGGTCCGCGTACAGGTACCAGAGCGGCCGCACCCGGGGCCGGCCCTGTGGATCCACGGTGGCCCAGTGGCACAGCCTGATCTCCTCAAGGAACGACTTCAGCTCCGTCCCCGACATCGGCATCGCGTCACCCCCTCCGATACTCGGCGGCCATGTGGATCCGGCCGACCTCCTCCTCGAGGAGGATCCCCTCACACTCGGCCAGCGGCTCGATCACGGCCCCGGTGAGCCCGTACGCGGCCGCTTCGATCAGCGGGCTGTGACCGACCGCCAGGCCGCGGCCGCCTTCGGGGATCTCGGCCAGGAGCGCGCGGACCGCCTGGCCCAGCCGGGCCGACTCGGCCGCGACGAGCTCCGGATCCTCCGCCTCCACGGCATCGATCCGTCCGGCGCCGGCCGCCTTCGCCGCCCGCCGCCATCGATCCTCGACCGGCGAGCCCAGGCCCTCGGCCACGCCGTGGTCGGGCGGCAGCTGCTGCCCCAGCCCCCGGAGGAACCACGCCACGGTCTCGGCGGCCCGACGGGCCGGCGAGGTGAACACGGCCGTGTAGCCCCCCGGAAGGTCCTTGCCGACGTGGAGGGCCAGGGCCCTGCCCTCCTCCGAGAGCGCGTCGGCGTCGGGATCGCGAGGGGCGTGCCGCCGGAGCTCCAGGGCCCGCACCTACTTCACGACGTGCCGGTCCACGAACAGGAGCCCGGAGCCGTCGGTGAAGTTCTCCAGGTCCTTCGTGCTCACCGAGGCGGTCTCGCTGGCCATGTCGGCCTTGAACCCCTTGCGGTCATCCCAGGTGAGCTCGGCCACGCCGTCGAACGGCCGTTCCTGGCCATCGGGGACCCGGGTCACCAGGTGGACCACGTAGCCCTTCAGGTGCTCGTACCCGTCCCGGGCGATCGGGGCGTGCGTGTGGAGCCAGTAGTCCCGGAACTCCTCGTCCGACATGCCGGCCTTCCGTCGCAGCCAGATGTGCACGGTCGTCATCCCACGTCTCCTCCATCCTCGCGGCTTCGGCTCGGCTCGTCGGTCCCCTCGGTCTGCCACCGGGCCAGGGCGAACAGCAGGTCGGAGAGCCGGTTGAGGTACCGGGCCGCCTCCGGGTTCACCTCGGCCCCGGCCTCGCGGAGGGCCACGGTCCGACGCTCGGCCCGACGGCACGTGACCCGGGCCACGTCGAGGGCGGCCGACACCGGGTTCCCCCCGGGCACCACGAACTCCCGAGGGAGGTGGGCCTCGTGGCGGTCGATCAGCTCCTCCAGCCGCGCGACCATGTCGGCCGTCACCAGTGAGACCCCCGGGCGGAGCTTCCGCCGCTCGGCCGGGTTCGTGGCCAGGTCCGCGCCCACCACGAAGAGCGCCCGCTGGAGCTCCAGGAGGATCCGGCCGAGCTCGGGGTCCGGGGAGAAGGCCCGGGCCACGCCGATGTCGGCCACGGTCTCATCGACGCTGCCGTAGGCCTCGGCGGCGGGGTCCGCCTTGGAGATCCTGGTCCCGTACAGGAGCCCGGTGGTCCCATCGTCGCCGGTCCTCGTGTAGATCTTGCTCACCCGGCTAGGATAGCCCCCGCGGTGGGGGCCGAGATCCCGCCGGCGCGGCAGCCACGCGGCTCGTGGCCGGTGGCCTCGGGAGCCCCCTGTGGCACATGTGACACATGGTGGCATCGTTGAAAGAGTTGCCGGGTGCTAGCATCGGCGGGGACGGTCCGGACCGGGGCCGAGCCCCCGTATTCCCGCTGCGAGGTGGAGCCCCGTGACGTCCTGCAGGCTGGTGTTCCTCGGCGGCCTCGGCGAGGTCGGCCGGAACATGGCCGTGCTGGAGATGGCCGGTCAGGCCCTGATCCTGGATGCCGGTCTGTCCTTCCCGGGCGAGGACATGCCGGGGATCGACCTGGTCCTGCCCGACTGGCAGTACCTGCGTGATCGTCCTGAGGCCGTCGTCGGGGTGATCCTCACGCACGGCCACGAGGATCACGTCGGAGCCCTCCCGTATCTCCTCCGGGAGATGGAGCTCGACGTCTACGCCACCGCCCTGACGCTGGCCCTCCTCCGTCCGAAGCTCGAGGAGCACCAGGTGGTCGATCGCATCCGGACCCACACGATCGAGGCCGGCGGCTCGGCGGTGATCGGGCCGTTCCGGGCCCGGTTCCACCGTGTCACCCATTCGATCCCCGACGGGGTCGCCGTGGCCGTCGAGACCACGTCGGGCACGGTGCTCCACACCGGGGACTTCCGGCTCGACCCGACCCCGATCGACGACCGCCTTACCGACCTCCAGGGGATCGGCGAGGAGGGCCGCCGGGGCGTCCACGTCCTCCTGTCCGACTCCACCGGGGCCGAGCGGACGGGCGTGGTCCCGAGCGAGCGGACCGTGGGGCCGGTGCTCCGGGAGATCGTCGAGGACGCCCCCCGTCTGGTGGTGGCGGCGTGCTTCGCCAGCCACATCCATCGGATCCAGCAGATCTGCGATGCGGCCGTGGCTTCGGGGCGGAAGGTGGCCTTCCTCGGCCGGAGCATGCTGAACTCGGTCGAGCAGGCCGGCGCGCTCGGCCACCTCCGCGTTGACGACGACGACGTCGTCGAGATCGAGCGGCTGGCCGATCTCGATCCCGTCGGGGTGTGCGTCGTGTGCACCGGCAGCCAGGGGGAGCCCCTGTCGGCGCTGGCCCTCATGGCCGCCCGAGAGCACAAGTACGTGGACCTCCGGGAGGACGACACCGTGATCCTGTCGGCGTCGGTGATCCCGGGGAACGAGGTGGCGATCAACCGGGTGATCGACGGCCTGTACCGGACCGGGGCCAGCGTGTTCCACGTGGGGACGGCCCCAGTCCACGTGTCCGGACACGCCGCCGCGGACGAGCTCACGCTCATGCTGAACCTGGTCCGTCCCCAGTGGTTCATCCCGATCCACGGCGAGCGGCGCCACCTGGCGAACCACGCCCGGTTGGCCCGCGACGTCGGCATCCCCGCGGACCACGTCCTGGTGTGCGAGGACGGGGACGTCGTCGAGATCGGAGAGACCGTCCGGCTCTCGGAGCGGGTCCAGGCCGGGATGACCCTCGTCGACGGGCTTGGGATCGGGGACGTCGGACACGAGGTCCTTCGGGACCGCCGCAAGCTGGCCGGGGACGGTGTCGTGATCGTGGTGGTGACCGCCGACGCTCACAGCGGCGAGGTGCTGGCCGGTCCCGATATCGTCACGCGCGGGTTCGTCCATGACGAGACGTCAGAGGAGCTCCTCGAGGAGGCGCGCCGGCGGACCCTGGCCTCGCTGAAGGAGGTCGAGGCCGAAGAGGTGGGCGACCCCGGGATCCTCAGGCAGCACATCCGACGGACCCTGGGGCGATATTTCTTCGAGGTCATTCAGCGGAAACCGATCATCGTTCCCGTCATCATGGAGGTCTGATGGCGAAGAAGAAGCGGCGTTCGAAGCGGTCGGCCGGCCGGATCACCGGGGCCGGCCGCCGCCTGGCCGGGCACCTCGGGGAGCAGATCGCCGACGTGATCGGGGTCGGGCTGGTGGTTCTGGCCCTGCTGACCGCGCTGGGCATCTGGCTGGACGCCGCCGGACCGGTCGGCCGGGGGCTCACCTACGTGGCCCGGGGCGGGTTCGGGGTGGCCGGGTTCGCGTTCCCGGTGCTGGCCCTGTGGTGGGGGATCGTCCTGGTCCGCGGCACGGGCCAGGAGGACCGGGGTCGGATGACGATCGGCGCGTGGATGACGCTCCTCGGGGGTCTGGGGCTCTGGTCGCTCCTGGCCGGGAACCCCAGCCCCGTGGCCGGGTACGAGCCGCTCAGCGACGGCGGCGGGCTGGTGGGTGGGCTGGTGGCCTGGCCGCTCTCCCGCCTGCTCTCGCCGTGGGGGGCCGCCGTGGTCTGCGTGGCGCTCACCGTGCTCGGGGTGCTCGTGGTCACGGCCACCCCGGTGGCTGCGGTGATCGAGGCCCTCCGCCGGCTGTTCGAGGCCCGGCGGCCGGCCCGCCGCCCGCCGCGGCAGGCGATCGAGCCGGCCGTGACCGGCCCGGCCTTCGCGGACGACGATGAGGAGGAGGAGGAGGAGCAGGAGATCGTGGAGCCGCCCGAGCCCGAGGCACCGGCGGCCACGTCCCGGACCGGGCGGAGGCGGGGTGGCTACGTCCTCCCGCCGGTCGACCTCCTCCGGCAGCCCCCGGCCACGGCGGGGGGCGGCCGGGACGAACGCCAGGTCATGGACACGCTCGAACAGACGCTCCAGAGCTTCGGCGTGGACGCGACCGTGGCCGGGTTCACCCGCGGGCCAACCGTGACGCTGTACGAGGTCAACGTGGGCGAGGGGACCAAGGTGAAGAAGGTCCTGGCGCTCGGGGACGACATCGCGTACGCGCTGGCCACCCCGGACGTGCGGATCATCGCGCCGATCCCGGGGAAGTCGGCGATCGGCGTCGAGGTCCCCAACGACACCCGTGACTTCGTGGTGCTCGGCGACGTCATCCGGTCGAAGGCGGCGAAGGAGGAGCGGCACCCGCTCGCCGTTGCGCTCGGGAAGGACGTCCACGGCCGCTCCGTGCTGATCCGGCTCAGCACGATGCCGCACCTCCTGATCGCCGGGGCCACCGGCGCGGGGAAGTCCAGCCTGATCAACGCGTTCGTGATCTCGACCCTGATGCGGGCCACACCCGACGACGTCCGGTTGATGCTGGTCGACCCGAAGCGGGTGGAGCTCTCGCACTTCGCCGACCTGCCCCACCTGCTCTCGCCGGTGATCGTCCACCCGAAGCGGGCGGCCGAGGCTCTCGGCTGGGTGGTCCGGGAGATGGAGCTCCGCTACGAGCAGCTGGCCACGGTCGGGATGCGCGACATCGACACGTACAACGCCCACGTGGCCGAGGGGACGCTCCGGATCCCGCCGGGCCGGGAGGACGACTTCGAACACCTGCCCTACATCCTCGTGGTGATCGACGAGCTCGCCGACCTGATGATGGTGGCCCCCCGCGACGTCGAGGACGCGATCTGCCGGATCGCCCAGATGGCCAGGGCCGTGGGGATCCATCTCGTGGTCGCCACGCAGCGGCCCTCGGTCGACGTCGTCACCGGGCTGATCAAGGCGAACATCCCATCGCGGATCGCCTTCATGACGGCCAGCGCCGCGGACTCGCGGGTGATCCTCGACGTCGGGGGCGCCGAGAAACTCCTGGGACACGGGGACATGCTGTTCCTGCCGTCGTCGGCCTCGCGGCCCCACCGGATCCAGGGCGCCTGGGTCACCGAGAAAGAGATCGAGATCGTGGCCAACCACGTCCGCCACCAGCGCGAGCCCGAGTACGTCCAGGGGATCGAGGGGCTGGGACGGCCGCCGACGGCCGACGAGGAGGGCGGCGGCGGGGACGACGACGATCTGGTCCGTCAGGCGGCCGAGCTCGTGATCCGGTCCCAGCTCGGCTCGACCTCGATGCTCCAGCGGAAGCTGAAGGTCGGCTTCGCCCGGGCCGGGCGGATCATGGACCTGCTCGAGGAGCGCGGGATCGTCGGCCCGTCGCAGGGCTCGAAGCCCCGCGACGTCCTGATGACGTGGGAGGAGTGGGCCGAGTCCCACGCGCCGGCCGGCTGAGGGATCGTGGCCGGCCCTGGCGGTCTGATCCGCCCGGGCCCGGATAGAATCCCGTCGTTCCCCGCATGAAGCAGGACACCGAGACCGGCATCGGGCGGGCGCTGCGCGCGGCCAGGCTTCGGCGAGGCAAGAGCCTCGAGGAGGCAAGCCGCGAGACGCGGGTCCGTCTCGAGTACCTCGACGCGCTCGAGCGCGAGCGGTTCCACGCGCTCGGCCCGGAGGTGTACGTCCGGGGGTTCCTGCGATCCTACGCTCGGTACCTCGGCCTGAAGCACGACAAGGTCATCGCGGCCTACGAGCGAGCGTTCGGCGGCGGGCGGCCCGGCCCCGCGCCTGTGGAGCGGGCCCCCGGCGTCACCCCGACCGAAGCCTTGGTCCTGACCGAGAAGCGCCGGCCGAACTGGTTCCTGGCCTCGCTCGTGGGGCTGATCGCGCTGGCCGCCGCCGCCGCGATCGGCCTCCTGAACAGGGACACGTCGGTGCCCCAGCCGGCCCGCGTGGCCGAGCCGCCGGCCGTCCCGGTCGTGCCCAGGCTCGTCGAGGTGGGGCTGACCGCGTACCAGGACATCGAGGTCGAGGTGGTCGTCGACGGGCACCGGGTGGAGCGTTTCGTGCTCGAGGAGGGCCAGGGGCGCTCGTTCGAGGGCCAGGAGAGCATCACGGTGCGGCAGTCGGAGGGCGGGGTGGCCGACCACATCGTCAACGGCCGCGTCCGCAAGACGCCGGGCGACCGGCACGCACCCTTCGAGGTCACCTACACGCCGGACAGCTTCCGGGAGCCGTCATCGCCGTCGAGCCCCAGCGCGTGAGCCCGCTCGGGCTCGGCTGGCCGAACGTCATCTCGATCTTCCGCATCCTGCTGGCTCCGGTTCTCGCCGTGCTGGTGTTGTCCGAGTCGGACACGGCGGCCGCCGTGGCGGCCGCGGTGTTCGTGTTCGGGGCGCTCACCGACGGCCTCGACGGCTACCTGGCCCGTCGGTACGCCGGCGCCACCCCGCTCGGTCAGTGGCTGGATCCTCTGGCCGACAAGATCCTGGTGACGGCCCCCGTGGTGGCGCTGGCCGTCACCGGCCGGTTCCCGGTGTGGGCTGTCGTGGTCATCGTCGTCCGCGAGTTCGCGGTGTCGGCGCTCCGGGCCTGGCTGGGCACCCGGGGCGTCGGCATGCCGGCCTCGCCGTGGGGGAAAGCGAAGACCGCCGTGCAGATGGTGCTGGTGCCGCTCTACCTCCTCCCGCTCGGCCCCGACGCGGACCCGTGGCGTCAGGCGATCCTGTGGATCGCGGTGGCGCTCACGGTCTGGTCCGGGCTCGACTACTTCTGGAAGGCGGCCCGCCGATGAGGGCCGAGATCATCGGGATCGGTACCGAGATCCTCCTGGGACAGATCGCCAACACGAACGCCCAGTGGATGGCTCAGCGACTCGCCGAGATCGGCGTCGACGTCCTCCACCACCAGGTCGTGGGGGACAACGTGCCGCGGATCGCCGAGGCGATCTCGCTGGCAGCCTCGCGGGCCGACGTCGTGCTCGTCACCGGGGGGCTCGGCCCCACCGGCGACGACGTGACCAGAGAGGCCCTGGCCGCCGCGGCCGGCGTCCGGCTCGAACGTACCCCGGCGATCGAGGACCACCTCCGCGAGAAGTACCGCCGGATGCAGCGGGAGATGCCGGAGTCGAACCTGGTCCAGGCCGACGTCCCGGAGGGTGCGCGGTACCTGCTCCCCGAACGGGGAACGGCCCCGGGCCTGATCCTGGAGCTCGCCGGCGGCGTCCGGGTGTACTCGGTGCCCGGGGTGCCCGCGGAGATGCGGGAGATGATGGAGGGGACGATCCTCCCGGAGCTCCGCACGATGGCCGGGCCGGCCGGGATCGTCTCGCGCGTCCTGAAGGTCGTGGGGATCCCCGAGGCTCGGGTGGGGGAGCTGCTCGACGACCTGTTCCGGTCCTCGTCCAACCCCACGGTGGCGTACCTGGCATCGGCCGGGGAGGTGCGGGTCCGCCTGACGGCGAAGGCCGAGACGCCCGAGGAGGCCGCCGCCTTCATCGACCCGGTGGAGGGAGAGATCCGCGACCGTCTCGGCGACCGGGTGTTCGGCACGGACCTGGACGAGCTCGAGGAGGTCGTCGGCCGGATCCTGTTCGAGCGCGGGCTGACGGTCGCGGTGGCCGAGTCGCTCACCGGCGGCGGGCTGACGTCGCGGATCGTCCACGTCCCCGACTCTTCCCGCTACTTCGTGGGCGGCATCGTGGCGTACTCGGCGGAGGCCAAGGCCGGGCTCCTGGGGGTGTCGAAGGAGACGCTCGAGGGCCCCGGGATGGTCAGCGAGGAATGCGTGGTCGAGATGGCCCGGGGGGTCCGGGGGGCGCTGGGGGCCGACGTCGGGCTGGCCACCACCGGCGCGGCCGGGCCCGAGCCGCTCGAGGGGCATCCGCCCGGTGAGGTCTGGGTCGCGGTCTCCCGGGAGGGCCGGGACGAGGCGCGGCGCTTCGTGGCGCCGGGGGACCGGGACCAGGTCCGACGGTGGGCCGAGCAGGCCGCCCTCGACCTGGCTCGCCGGGTGCTGCTGGAGGGCTGATGGGCCGGGATCGCGCCGCCCGTCCCGAGGCGGCGCCCCTGCGGCTGTTCGTCGCGGTCGACCCACCCCCTCGGGTCCTCGAGGCGGTCGAGGGCGCGGTCGAGCCGTGGCGGGACCGGATCCCCGGCGGCCGGTGGGTGAAGCCCGGGAACTGGCACGTCACGGTGAAGTTCCTGGGCCGGACGTACCCCCGTCTGGTCGATCGGGTGCGCGAGGCGTGCCGGGAGGGAGCAGCCACGATCCGTCCGTTCCGGGTCGGCGTCGGTGGCATGGGCGTGTTCCCGAGCCCCGGCCGGGCTCGCGTGCTGTGGGTCGGCCTCGACGACCGGGAGGGCGGCCTGCCGGCCCTGGTCCGGGAGCTCGACCAGCGCCTGGCCCGGGACTTCCCGCCGGAGAAGCGCGGGTTCACCCCGCACCTGACCGTGGCCCGATTCAACCCACCGGTGGCGGTTCGGGAGCACGCCGACGAGCTCGCGGCCACGCGCTTCGACGTCGAGCCGTTCCGCGTCGGCGAGCTCGTGCTCTACCGCAGCCACCTCTCGCCGAAGGGCGCCCGCTACGAGCCGCTCGAGCGGTTCCCGCTCCGCGGCTGAGCCACCACGAGCGCGTCCACGGCGACCACGTCGTCGCCCTCGATGAACAATGGGTTGACCTCCACGGTCGCCAGGTCCGTCGCCGTCACCACGTCGATCAGGCGAAGCGCGACCTCGACCACCCGGTCGATGGGGAACCGCCGGCCCCGGGCCCCCTCCAGCAGGAGCCGGCCCCAGCGCGTGGACGCCAGGGCCCGGCGGACAGCGCCCCCCGATCCAGGCCCGGCCACGACCACGGCCTCCTGCAGCGCCTCCGTCCACATGCCGCCGAGCCCGAGGAGGGCGCACGGCCCGAACTGCTCGTCGACGAACGCCGACACGATCAGCTCGAGATCGGCCCGTCGCTGCTCCGCGACGAGCACGGCGGGGGCCACGGCCAGGAGGTCCCGGGCCGCGGTCCGCACGTCGGCGGGGGACGCCAAGCCGAGAAGGACGCCGCCGGCCTCGGTCTTGTGGTGGAGGCCGGGCCCTGTGATCTTCGCCACGACCGGGAACCCGAGCCGCCCCGCGGCGGCCGCCGCGTCCTCGGGCGTCCTCACCTCCTCTTCCCGGGGGACCGGGATGCCCGCCGCCGCCAGCAGGCGCTTCGCCGCTGCCTCGGTCCAGGCGTCGGTCTCCTCGGCGATGGCCACCGCGTCGCGCACGGGGGTCGGCTCTCGGCGATCCGCCGGGTCCGCCCGCCACCGCTGCCACCGGGCCATCGAGGCCAGGGCCCTGAGCGCCCGTGATGCTCCGCGGACGACCGGGATCCGCCGGTCCCAGCACACTTGCAGCGTGGCCTGGTCGGCCGACTCGGAGCCCCCGTACGCCAGGAGCACGACCGAGCCGGGGTCATCGACCGCCTCGATCCCGGCCCGGACGAACACGCGCTCCGGCTCGGCCCGGGCCAGGAACTTGTCGAGCCCCACGACCACGAGGTGGGGCTGGCGCTCCAGCAGGATCGGCAGGCCGTCGCGGTAGATCGTCTCGGCCCGGTCCAGGGCCCACAGGTCGAGCGGGTTCGTGGCCAGGGGATCGAGCGACGGGAACCGTTCCCGGAGGGCCTCCACCGCCCGGGGCACGGCCGGGAGCTCGACGCCGTGGATCTCGGCGAGGTCGGCGAACAGGTTCGCCTGACCCCCGGAGTCACCCGCGTACACCACTCGCCCCGGCGGGCGCTCCAGCCGCTTCCCGAGGAGCTCCAGCGCCGTCTGGAGCTCGTCGATGTCCTCGACCTCGATCGCGCCGGCGTCGCGGAGCACCGCCGAGAACACCCCCGCGTCGCCGGCCAGCGCGCCGGTGTGCGCGGTGGCCCCCTGGCGCGCCGTCTCGGAGCGCCCGACCTTCAGCGCGACCACGGTCTTGCCCATCTCCGCCCCACGGGCGAGGGCGTTGCGGAACGACGCCGGCCGGCGGATCCCCTCGACGAAGAGCCCGATCGCCTCGGTGGCGTCGTCGTCGATCAGGAAGTCGAGCGCCGCGGTCATGTCGAGCGACAGCTCGTTGCCCACCGAGATGATGTGCGAGAAGCCGATCCGCCAGGGCATCGACGTGAACAGCTCGCACACCGATCCCGACTGAGAGACGAGCGCGACCCGGCCGGGCTGGACGTCGGGATCGATCGTCCCCACGTAGGGGAGCACGCCCTGGTGGAAGGAGGCGAACCCCATGCAGTTCGGGCCGATGACCTCCAGGCCGGCCTCCTCGATCGTGGCCCGAAGGTCGGCCTCGACCTCACGCCCTCCCTCGTTCGCCCCGGCGCCGGGGATCACCGCAGCCGTGACCCCGGCCGCGGCCGCCGTTCGGATCGCCTCGGCGAGCCGCGGCGCCCCGACCGCGAACACGGCCAGGTCCACCGCTCCGGCCTCGTCGAACGTCGGGAACGTCGAGACGCCGTCCACGGGCTGCCCGGAGGGATGGATACCGACGACCCGACCGGGGAAGCGGGCCAGGTTCCCCAGCGTGAGCCGGGCGATCTCGTTCCGGGGAGATGCCCCCACCACCGCGATCCCCTCCGCCCCGAGCAGCCGTTCGAATCCCATGGCGGGCCCAGTGTGGGCCAAGGGCGGGGCGGCTCGCCAGCGTGGTAGCGTGCTGCGCTCCCGATGGT
>JBQGDK010000038.1:0-2741 GCA_052039025.1 Actinomycetota bacterium | reverse complement strand
CGTCCTCGTTGTCGGGCCCCGACTCGTCGAACAGCACGCAGGTCGAGTCGTGCTCGCCCCGGCCGATCCGGCCCCGCAGCTGATGGAGCTGGGCCAGCCCGAACCGCTCGGCGTTCTCCACGAGCATCACGGTGGCGTTGGGCACGTCGACGCCGACCTCGATCACGGTCGTGGAGATCAGGACGTCGGATTCGCCGGCGCGGAAGGCCTCCATCCGGGCCTCCTTCTCCTTCGGCCGCATCCGCCCGTGGAGCAGCGTGATGCGCAGGTCGGGGAACACCTCGGTCCGGAGCCGCTCGGCCTCCTTCTCCGCGGCCCGGACCTCCAGTCGGTTGTCCTCGTCGATGGCCGCACACACCACGAAGGCCTGCCGGCCCTCCCGGACCTGGTCCCGCACGAGCTGGTACGCCTTGCGGCGGTCGGCGGAGGCGCGGACCACCCGGGTGCGGATCGGCCGCCGGCCCGCGGGCAGCTCGTCGAGCACCGATACGTCGAGGTCGCCGTAGTATGTGAGCGCGAGCGTCCGGGGGATCGGGGTGGCCGTCATGATGAGCACGTCCGGGTGGGCCCCCTTCTCTTTCAGCGCGATCCGCTGGTGGAGGCCGAACCGGTGCTGCTCGTCGACCACAACGAACGAGAGGTCGGCGAACTCGACGGCCTCCTGGACGAGGGCGTGGGTACCCACGAGGACGTCCACCGCCCCCGAGGCCACGCCTCCGAGCACGCGCTCTCGCTCTTTCCCCGTCACCGCCGAGGTCAGGAGCGCGTACGTCGGGCCGTGCTCGCCGCCGGGATCGAGCAGCGATGCCTGATCGTCCGCATCGGCCGGGCCGAGCCGGCGAGCGCCGATCGGTCGCAGGAGCGCCTCGACCGTCCGGAAGTGCTGGCCGGCGAGAACCTCCGTCGGAGCCATGATGGCCGCCTGACGGCGGGAACCGACCGCGATGAGACACCCCGCCAGCGCCACCACGGTCTTCCCCGAGCCCACGTCGCCCTGGAGGAGCCGGTTCATCGGGCGAGGCGCGCGCATGTCCGCCGACACCTCGTCGATGGCCCGGCGCTGCGCCGGCGTGAGCTCGAACGGAAGCGACTCGTCGAACCGGGCCACGAGATCGTCCCCGGCCTCGTGGGCCACGCCTTCGGTCTCGGCCTCAACCCGGTGCTTCCGGAACGCCACGCCGAGCTCGAGGAAGAACAGCTCGTCGAACTTCAGCCGCTCCAGGGCCCGGCCCCGGTCCTCGTCGGTCTCCGGGAAGTGGATGTCGCGGATGGCGGCGTGGAACCCCGGGAGACCCTGGCGCCGACGGACTTCATCGGGGACCGGATCGGGCAGTCGGGGTAGTCGCCGGAGCGCGTCGTGCACCAGCCTCCGGATCACCCCGGTGGACACGCCTTCCCCGGCCGGATGAACGGGGACGATCCGACCGGTGTGCACCTGATCCGCGTCGCCTCCCCGCAGGATCTCCACGGCGGCGTTCTGGACCCGCAGCCGGCCCCGGAAGGCCGAGACCTTGCCCGACACCGCCACCTCCTGGCCTTCCCGGTGGCGGCGGGCCGGCCAGGCCTGGTTGAACCAGGACAGGTCGACGTACCCCGTCCCATCGAACACCGTCGCGGTCACGATCGGCTGGCGGCGCCGGGTGTACTGAGTGCGAACGCGGCGAACCGTCCCGATGAACGTGGCCTCCTGCCCGATCCGGAGGTCGCCGATGCTCGTCACCCTGGATCGGTCGATGTATCGCCGGGGGTAGTGGTGGATGAGGTCGGTGACGGTCTCGACGCCGAGGGCGGCCAGCGGCTTCACGTACCGGCGGGCCCACCCGCCCAGCGAGTCGACCGACGAGGAAGAAGCGAGAGCGCCGCTCACGCGGCGGCATCCGGCGGCATGATCGGATTCTCCCACCGGGCCCGGCGCATGGGTGAGGATACGATCGGGGCATGCGGCGCGTGCTCGTGACCGCGGTGCTCCTCCTGGCCGCCTGCGGCGGGGCCTCGTCGTCCGGCGCCCGCCTCCCCGCCGATCCGCTGGCCCTCCCCCAGGTCGATCTGGACGGCTACCGGGAGATCCTGCGGCAGCTACGGGGGACGCCGGTCGTGGTCAACGTCTGGGGGTCGTGGTGCGCGCCGTGCATCGAGGAGGCCCCGCACCTGGCAGAGGCGGCCCGCGAGTTCGAGGGCCGGGTGCAGTTCCTCGGCGTCGACATCCTCGACGCCAGGGGGCCGGCCCGCGACTTCATCCGACGGTTCGACTGGCCGTACCCGAGCGTGTTCGACCCGACCGGGGCCGTCCGCGACGGGCTGGGCTACGTGGGTCAGCCGATCACCCTCGTCTACGACCGCAGCGGCGAGCTGGCCTTCGAGTGGAACGGCGCCATCGACGGCGAGCGTCTCCGCCGGGAGATCCGCGAGGTCCTCTGAGGCTGCTACGTTGGCCTCGATGTCGGCGCCCCGCACGTTCGCGCTGATCACCGCCCTGATCGTGGCGGCCGGACCGCTCTCGCCGGCCAGCGCCCAATCGCCCGACCGGGTCCGGCTCACCACCCCTCCCGGCGAGTCGGTGCTGGTGCACGGCGAGTACCCGCCGGTGTCCTCGAGCTGCGTGGAACCCTACCAGCCGCTCCTCCACGCCCGGTATCGGGGGAGCATCGAGGTGGCCCGAGCCGAGGACGGCGCGCTCCGCCTGATCAGCGAGCTGTCGTTCGAGGACTACGTGAAGGGGATCGCCGAGGTCCCCCGGGACT
>JBQGDK010000037.1:0-10138 GCA_052039025.1 Actinomycetota bacterium | reverse complement strand
CATCCGGCACGTCCGGGAGACGATCCTCGGCTTCTGGGAGCGAGCCGTGGACCCATCGGGCGGCTTCCACACCGACCTCGACCGCCGCGGCCGGCCCCGAGGCGCCCAGCGCCGCTTCGTCGTGCACGTGGCCCGGCTCGTGTGGGCCTGCGCCGCGGGCCACCGGGCCGGGCTCGGAGCGTATCTGTTCCCGCCGCCTCTACGGGCAGACGTTCGGGATCTTCGCCATGGCCGAGCTGGCGCTGGCGTCGGGGTCCGGTCCGGCTCGCGACCGGGCGCTGGAGGCCGTCGAGCTGTTGACCGAGCGTTGGCGCGCCCCGCACGGCGGCTTCGTCACCGGGTGGACCGAGGACGGCGCCCCGATCGACGAGGGCCCCGACCCGAACTCCCACATCCACGTGATGGAGGCGCTCGTGCCGGTCCTCGAGCTCACCGGCGACGCGGGCCACCGAGATCTCCTCCGGGAGGCCCGGGACCTGGTCCGCGACCGCATGGTCCTGCCCGACGGGGACGGGGGCGCGCGGCTCGCCGACCGCCTGGGCGCGTCCTGGCTGCCGGTTCCCGGCCCGCACGGTCACGTCGAGAGCTACGGCCACGGCGTGGAGACCGCGTGGCTCCTCCTCCAGGCCGCCGAGGCTCTCAACGAGGGGCCGGCCGAGACCCTGGCCGCGGCCCGGCAGATGGTCGACCGCGTGATCGCGGTCGGGCTCGACCGGCGGTGGGGCGGGCTGTTCTTCCGGGGGACGGCCGAGGCCGGGCCGCTGGACCGCCGCAAGGTGTGGTGGGCCCAGGCCGAGGCGATGGTCGCGTTCCTGCGCCTGGCCGTCGAGACGGGCGACGGGGGCTACGCCGGTGCCTTCCGGGGGATGGCCGGCTGGATCATGCGCCGGCAGGCCGACCCGAGGCACGGCGAGTGGTACGCGATCGTCCGACGGTCCGGCATCGTCCAGGACGGCCGGAAGAGCCACCGCTGGAAGAGCGCCTATCACACCACCAGGGCGTGCCTCGAGACCGCTCGCCTCGTGCCCGCCCTGGAACCTCGGTTTGCGGCCGGTGGGCGGTGGACGTAGCCTCTGATGGAGGAAGGAGGACCGGGATGATCGATCCGACCGAGACGCACCTGAGGGACGAGGACATCGAGACCGTGGTCGTCGGAAGCGGCCCCACCGCGGAGACCGATCCCGACACGAGCGACGCCGACGACGTGGACGACACGGACGCGGAAGAGCCCGACGAGACGGACGCGGACGACGACGCCACCGACGAGGGCGGCGACACCGACACCACCGACTCGGCCTGACCCGCGGGCCATGACCCGGAGCGCCCTGGAGCGCTGTGTCGGCGACCCCCGACGCTTCATCGAGGAGCACTGGGGCCGGGCCCCCCTCCTGCACCGCGGCGAGCCCGAGGAGGTCGCCGGGCTCCTCGACCTCGGGGACGTCGACCACCTCGTCACCGAGACCCTGCTGCGCATGCCAGGCTTCCGGCTGGTTCGGGACGGGGAACCGCTCGACCCCTCGACGTACACGGGGACCGTGCGGATCGGGGGCCGGCCGCTCGAACGAACGGTCCGCCCCGACCGGGTCCTGGCGGCCTTCGACGAGGGGGCCACGATCGTGCTCCAGGCTCTCCACCGACAGTCCGGGCCCGTGGCCCGGTTCTGCCGGGACCTGGAGCTGGCGCTGACCCACCCGGTCCAGGCCAACGCCTACGTGACGCCGCCGACGTCGCGCGGCTTCGCCGTCCACCACGACACGCACGACGTGTTCGTGGTCCAGACCCACGGCCGGAAGGCGTGGCGCGTGTACGGGCCGCTCGTCGAGCTGGCAAGCCCGGAGCAGCCGTGGCGGGACGAGCTCGGCGATCCGGGGCCGCCGGTGCTCGAGGCCGAGCTCGGTCCGGGCGACGTGCTGTACATCCCCCGCGGGTTCCCCCACGACGCGGAGGCTCGGCGCGAGGTCTCGATCCACGTGACCGTGGGGATCACCGCGACGACGTGGGTCGACGTGTGGCGGCGGGTGATGCGCCGGGCCTGGTCCCACCTGCCGTTCCGCGAGGCGCTCCCGCCCGGCTGGGCCTCGGAGCCTTCGGCGCTGGCCGGCGAGGTTCGGGTGCGGGGGAAGGAGCTCGTCGACTGGGTGGAGGCCGAGCTGGGCGAAGGAACCGTGCTCGCCATGGCCAGGTCGTTCTGGTCCACCCGTCGCCCCCTGCTGGCCGGCCACCTCGTCCAGCTGGGGCGGGTCGAGGAGGTCGAGGAAACCACGCCGCTGTGCCGCCGACCCGGATCGGTCTTCGTGGTCGAGGCTCGAGGCGGCCGGGCCACGGTGCTCCTCGGGATGCGCGAGCTCCGGATGCCGGGTTTCTGCGAGCCGGCCCTGCGGTTCGTGGCCGATCGCGGGGAACCGTTCGTCCCCGCCGATCTGCCGGGCCTCGACCCCGCGTCGGCCGTGGTCCTGGCCCGCCGCCTGGTCCGCGAGGGCGGCCTCGAGGTCGCGGGTGGGGACTGACCGGCCCGTCTGCTCGACGACCTCGGCGTCGAGCGGAGAGCCGCTGCGCGCCACCGCGAGCCGGTTCCGACGATGGTTGCTCCTGGAGCAGCCGGGCCCGTGGGGCCACGACGCCCTCCTGGACAGCGGGCTGCCCACTCCGGTCGGTCGGGGACTGCGGGACGCCGGGCGTCGGCTGGGGATCCGGGTCCTCCTGATCAAGCGGCGGGAGCGGCCACCGGGCCCCCGCCGGTGTTTCCTGGCGTACACGGGCGCCCGGGAGCGCCGGCTGCGCTCGATCGACGTCGACGATCCGTCCGACGTGCTGGCCCTCGACCTGTCCGGGCTGGCCCGGCGGCGGTTCGAGGGCATCGGCCGGGCCGTCGAGGAGCCGCTCTACCTCGTGTGCACGCACGGGAAGCACGACCAGTGTTGCGCGCGGCACGGCGCGCCGCTGTTCCGGGCGATCGAGCACCTGGGGTCGGCGTGGGAGTGCAGCCACGTGGGCGGCGACCGATTCGCCGGCAACCTGGTGTGCCTGCCCCACGGCCTGTACTTCGGGCGGGTGCCTGCCGGCGAGGGGCCGCGGGTCGCGGCGGCGTACGCCCAGGGCCGGATCGTCCTCGAGCACTACCGGGGCCGGTCCGCGTTCTCGCCGCCGGTGCAGGCCGCGGAGCACGAGGTCAGGGTCCGCTTCGGCCTCGACGGGGTCGACGATCTGGTGCTGGAGCGGCACCGGCGGCTGCCGGGCCGTCGGCACGATGTCGGGTTCGCCTCGGCCGACGGTGCCCGGCACCGGGCCGAGGTCCGGGTCCTCGACCTCCCGCCCCGCCCCCTGACGTGCAAGGCGATCGAGGAGGCCGCCCCGCGCGGCTTCGAGGTCTCGGTCGTACCGTAGGGCCCGACGAGCGGAGGAGGAGCGGATGCGGAGGCAGGGGCTGGGCTCCAGCGGGCCCGAGCTCTCGGTGATCGGGTTCGGGGCCTGGGAGGCGGGCGGTGACGCCTGGGGCCCGAACCCCTCCGAGGGGCGCGTGATCGAGTCGATCCGGGCCGGCATCGACGCCGGGATCGACTGGATCGACACCGCCGAGGTGTACGGGAGCGGCACCTCGGAGTCGCTCGTCGGGAAGGCCGTGGCCGGCCGGGACGACGTCCGGATCGCCACCAAGGTGGCCCCTCGACCGGACGGCACCGGGTTCCGGCCCGAGGAGGTCCGCCGGGCCTGTGGGGCGAGCCTGGCCCGAGTCGGCCGCGATCGGATCGACCTCTACCAGCTGCACTGGCCGGACCACGACGTCCCGGTCGAGGAGACCTGGGGCGCGATGGCCCAGCTCGTCGATGAGGGGCTCGTCCGTCACATCGGCGTCTCGAACTTCGACCGGGAGCTGATCGAGCGGTGCGAGCGGATCCGCCACGTCGACTCGCTCCAGCCCCAGTTCTCGATCCTGTACCTCAGGCACCGCGACCTGATCCGGTGGTGCGGCGAGCAGGGGATCGGCGTCGTGTGCTTCGGGCCGCTCGCGTACGGGTTGCTCACGGGCACGGTCGGCCCCGACACCCGGTTCGACCGGCGAGATTGGCGAAGCGGGGACACCGGGATGTCGTACTACGGCGATCTGTTCGCGCCGGGAAAGCTCGAGCGGAGCCTGGCCGTGGTCGACGCGCTCCGGCCGATCGCCGATGGTGTGGGCATCACGGTCGCCCAGCTCGCACTGGCCTGGGTCCTCCACCAGCCCGGGGTCACCGCGGCGATCGCCGGGAGCCGGAACCCCGAGCACGTTCGCCAGAACGCCGGGGCCGGCGACGTCGCGCTGGGCGAGGCCACGCTCCGGGAGCTCGAGGCGGTGCTGCCGCTCGGCCCCGGTTCGGCCTAGAGCGCGCCGCGGGCCGTGGCCGCGTCGTCGGCCACGAACACGAGCGCGTCCCCGGTGGCCACGTAATAGGACTCGATGTTCACCCCGGCGTCGGCCAGCTTCCGGGCCGTCCGCCCGAGCTCTCCCGGCTGGTTCGGGGCGGGCACGACCACGGCTTCCTTCTCCGCCGTGACCTGGATCCCCGCGGCCTCGAGCGCCCCGCGGGCAGCCGCGGCGTCCTCGACCAGGATGTGGACCTGGCCGGCCCCCGCCCCGGTCGTGGCGCAGCCCCCGTCGATGTTCACGCCGGCGCCGCCGAGCGCTTCGCCCAGGCGGGCCAGCTCGCCGGGCCGGTCCTCCAGCGTGATCGTGAGGTCCGTGGCCATCGCTCCTCCTTCGTCCGGATCGCTCTGGATACCGCGGAACGGTCCCTCCGGTCAAGGCCTCGGTCCGGTGGCTCCGGCCCGGCGAAGTAGGATGGGTCCGCACACGAGAGGAGGCGGGCGATGGCCGAGGAGTTCCGCAACTACATCGGTGGGAAGTGGGTCCCGGCGAGCTCCGGGGAGACGTTCGAGTCGAGGAACCCCGCGAACCGGGACGAGGTACTGGGCGCCTTTCCCCATAGCGGATCGGATGACGTGGACGCCGCGGTGCGGGCTGCCGAGGACGCGTATCGCGACTGGATGTTGACACCGGTCCCGGAGCGGGCCGACTACCTGTTGCGGGCGGGCCTGATCCTGGAGCGAAGGAAGGAGGAGTTCGCCGAGCTCATGACCCGGGAGATGGGCAAGACCCTGAAGGAGTCCCGGGGCGACGTCCAGGAGGGCATCGACTTCATGTTCTACATGGCCGGTGAGGGGCGGCGGTTCTTCGGCCATACGATGCCCTCGGAGCTCACGAACAAGTTCTCGATGACGGTCCGGCATCCGATCGGTGTGGTCGGCCTGATCGCGCCGTGGAACTTCCCGATCGCGATCCCTGTATGGAAGATCGCACCCGCGGTCGTGGCCGGGTGCACCAGCGTGTTCAAGCCGGCCCAGGACACGCCGCTCCTGGCCACGCTGTTGGTGCAGACACTCGAGGAGGCGGGGCTCCCGGCGGGGGTCATGAACCTCGTCCACGGCTTCGGCAGAGAGGCCGGGGTGGCCCTGGTGGATCATGACGGCGTGCGAGGGGTGTCGTTCACCGGCTCGCTGGAGGTCGGTCGGCAGATCGCCGAGAAGTGCGGTCGGGCGATGAAGCGATGCTCCATGGAGCTGGGATCCAAGAACGTCCTGATCGTGATGCCCGACGCCGACCTGGAGCTCGCGGCTGAGGCCTCGGCGTGGGGGGCCTTCGCCACCAGCGGCCAGCGGTGCACGGCCACCTCCCGGCTCGTGGTCCACGACGCCGCACGGGTCGAGTTCACCGACAGGCTCCTGGCTCGGGTCTCCGGAATGAAGGTGGGCAGCGGGCTCGACCCGGACGTCGAGCTGGCCCCGGTGATCAACGAGCGGCAGAAGCAGCGGATCCTCGAGTACATCGAGATCGGAAAGAAGGAGGGGGCCAAGCTGCTCACCGGCGGTCAGGAGCTCACCGGCGACGGCTACGACAAGGGGAACTTCATCGCCCCCACGGTGTTCGACGACATGACCCCGGACATGCGGATCGCCCAGGAGGAGATCTTCGGGCCGGTCACGGGGATCATCCGCACCGACGACATCGACGAGGCGCTCCGGATCGCCAACTCGACCCAGTACGGGCTGTCGGCCTCGATCTACACCCACGACATCACGAACGTGTTCCGGGCGATCCAGGAGCTCGAGTTCGGGATCGTGTACGTCAACGCCCCGACCATCGGGGCGGAGATTCAGCTGCCGTTCGGGGGGATGAAGAGCACGGGGAACGGCCACCGCGAGGCCGGCCCCCAGGCCCTCGACGAGTTCACCGAGTGGAAGGCGGTGTCGGTGGACTTCTCGGGGAAGGTCCAGAAGGCCCAGGGGATCGACTGAGGGGGCAACGGGGGCTCGCATCCGGGAGCGCGGGATGAGCGCCCGGGTCCTCCTCGTGTACTCGCCGGACCTGGTCCGGTACGACCACGGGCCCCAGCACCCTCTGAAGCCGGTTCGGGTGCTGCTGACGCGGGAGCTGATCGCCGCGTACGGGCTGCTCGATGGGGCCGCGGCGCGAGAGGTGCCGGCCCGGGCGGCCTCGGACGCCGAGCTCGAGCTCGTGCACACCCGCCGGTACATCGAGGCCGTCAAGGCGGCCGGCCACGGCGAGCCGGGCGACTGGTGGCGATTCGGGTTCGGGCCCGGCGACAACCCGATCTTCCCCCAGATGCACGAGGCCTCGGCCCGGGTGGCCGGGGCCTCGCTGGTTGCGGCCGAGGCGGTGCTCGGCGGCGAGGCCGAGCACGCCTTCACCCCCGCCGGCGGGCTCCACCACGCGATGCCGGAGCGGGCCTCGGGGTTCTGCGTGTACGACGACCCAGCGCTGGCGATCGCCTGGCTGCTCGAACGGGGGGCGGAGCGGATCGCCTACGTCGACGTCGACGTGCACCACGGAGACGGGCCCCAGGCGATCTTCTGGGACGACCCCCGGGTGCTCACGATCTCGATCCACGAGTCGGGACGGTACCTGTTCCCCGGGACCGGGTTCACCGACGAGCGCGGCGGCCGGGACGCGGAGGGGACCAAGGTGAACGTCCCGCTCCCGCCCGGGACCGGCGACGGGGGCTGGCTCCGGGCCTTCCGCGAGGTCGTCCCGGCGCGGGTCCGGGACTGGCGGCCGGACGTCCTCGTCACCCAGCTGGGATGCGACACGCACCACACCGATCCGCTGGCCCACCTGGCGCTGTCCACGGGCGCATACCGAGAGGCCGCGGCGACCCTGCACGGGCTGGCCCATGACGCCGCCGGCGGGCGGTGGCTGGCCACCGGCGGGGGCGGCTACCAGTGGGCCCGGGTGGTCCCACGGGCCTGGACGCTGTACTTCGCCGAGATGGCCGAGGCCTCGATCGACGACGACCTGCCCCACGACTGGATCGAGCTCGCGGTCCGGGAGGCGGGCGTGGGGGTCCCCGACACGCTCTCCGAGGAATCCCCCGCGCCGTCCGAGGACCCGGCCGCCATCGAGGGCGTGCTCCAGGAGGTTCGAGGGTCCGGGGCGCCGTGAGGGCCACGAAGCTCGTGTGCACGATCGGCCCGGCCAGCGAGGGCCGCGCAGCCGGGCTGATCGAGGCCGGCATGGATGTGGCCAGGATCAACTGCTCGCACGGCAGCCGCGAGGATCACAACCGGGCCCTCCGAGCGGTCCGGACCGCGGCGGCCCAGGCCGGCCGCCGGGTCGGGATCATGGCGGATCTGTCCGGGCCGAAGGTCCGCCTGGGTGAGCTCGCCGGCGGCGAGGTGACGCTCGAGCCGGGCGTGGCGTTCGCGCTGCGATCGGACGGCGCGGGGGACCCCGCCGGCGCGGCCACCACCCATCCCGCCCTGGCCGGAGAGCTCGAGCCCGGCGACCGGGTCCTCCTCGCCGACGGCGCCGTCGAGCTTCGGGTGGTGGGGACCGGTGCGGGCGAGGTGTCCACCGAGGTCGTCCGGGGCGGGACCGTCCGGTCCCGGGCGGGGGTGAACGTTCCGTCGGAACGGCTCTCGATCCCGGCGATCACGACGAAGGACGAGGAGGACCTGGCGTGGGCGGTGGACGCCGAGGTCGACATGGTGGCCCAGTCGTTCGTCCGTCGCGCCGTCGACGTCCGGGCCCTGGCCGACAAGCTGGGAGAGCCCCGCCCGGTGCTGGTGGCGAAGATCGAGACGATGGCGGCCATCGAGGACGCCCCCGCAATCACGCGTGCGGCCGACGCCGTGATCGTGGCCCGGGGCGACCTCGGCGTCGAGACCGCCCTCGAGGAGATCCCGGTCCATCAGAAGCGGCTGGTGGCGTTGGCGAACCGTTCGGCGGTGCCGGTGATCGTGGCCACCCAGATGCTCGAGTCGATGCTGGTCGCCCCCCGCCCGACCCGAGCCGAGGCCGGCGACGTGGCCGGGGCCGTATTCGACGGGGCCGACGCGATCATGCTCTCAGGCGAGACCGCCATCGGGGCCCACCCCGTCGAGGCCACCAGGACCGCGGCCCGGATCCTCCACGCGGCCGAGACCGCGGGAGCGGAATTCCTCCCCGCTGGGCGGGAGCCCGACGCCCTCGACCTCGAGGAGCTCCCCCTGGCCCGAGCGGCGGCGGTGCTGGCCCGCCGGGGACGAGCCGATGCGGTCGCCTGCTTCACCCGCACCGGGCTCACCGCGCGGCTGCTGTCCGCGGCCCGCCCCGGCGTCCCCATCGCGGCGTTCTCGCCCGATCCCCGGGCTGTGGGGAGGATGACGCTGTTCCACGGGGTCCGTCCGTCCCTGATCGAGGCCCCCGAGGACACCGACGGGATGATCGCGTCGATGGACGCCGGGCTCCGCGCCGCCGGGCTCGTGGAGCCGGGCGGCGAGGTGGTGATGGTGGCCTCCTCACCCGCCGGCCAGACCCACGCGAACCTCCTGAAGGTCCATCGGCTCTCGTGACCGGATGTCGCTTGGCACCGCAACGGGGTAGAGTTCGGGCGTGACCTCCCCTGACGTCCGGCCAGTCGACACCGTCGAATGGAAGGGTCGAGGAGGCCCGTTCACGCTCAGCCTCACCCCGACCGTGTTCCGGCCCACCCATATCAGCCTGGCCCTGGCCGAGTCCCTCGACATCCTGCCGGGCGAGACGGTGGTCGACGTGGGCTGCGGGAGCGGGGTCCTGAGCTTCGTGGCCGCCAGGCTCGGGGCGGGCCGGGCGTACGGCAGCGACATCTCCGAGGAATCGGTTCGGGTGGCCACCGAGAACGCCCGCGCGCTCGGGCTGGCGGACCGCACCGAGTTCCGGCCCGGGAGCCTGTTCGAGCCGCTCCGGGACGTGATCGCGGACGTCGTCATCGGCGACGTGTCGGGCGTCCCCGACGACCTGGCCGAGGTCAGCGGGTGGTTCCCCGGCGGCCACGCCGGCGGGCCCACCGGGGCCGAGGTCCCGGTGGCCATGCTCGAGACGATGGGGGACTGCCTCCGTCCCGGCGGGCGGATGTACCTGCCGACGGCGACGATCCAGGACGAGAACCGGATCCTCGCCGCAGCCCGGCGGATCTTCGGGCCCGCGAACCTGGCCGAGGTCGTCGAGCGCGAGTTCCCGCTTCCGACGCTGGTGGCGAAGTCGAAAGCCGTGGCGAAGCTGATGGCCGACGGCCTGATCCGGTTGCGCCAGCGCGGCAGCCGGCTCCTGTGGCGCCTGGCGATCTGGCGCTGCGTTCGCCCCTAGGCACGGCGAGACGCGTACCGGCGGGCGGCGAGCGCCGCAAGGAACCGGTACGCCGGGGGAGCAAGGACCTGCACCGCCGAGAGCGGCCCAGCCCGCGGCGGGATGTGGATCGTCCCGGACTCCCGCCGCTCGATCACGCGGACGATCCTCCCCGCCACCTGCCCGACCGTGAACGTCACAGCTCCCGGGGCGTCGGGATGTGGGAAGCCTTCGGTATCGACGAAGGACCGAGGTCTCGACGTTTGAACGCTCGGCCAGCTCCGCAGCGGGCTGGGTGATTGGACGCCGATCGACCAATCCGGCGGCAACGATAAGTGCTCCGCCGTTAACCCGACGACCCCACCCAATCCGAGGACTCCTCCAAAGGGAAACCGCACATGAATCGCATAGGGACGGAACCTCGCCACGGTCAACAGGCCAGTAGCCACGAGGAAGCCGGCGACGAACCGGTCCGGTTCCGGGTGCCGAACGAGCCGGATC
>JBQGDK010000036.1:0-9722 GCA_052039025.1 Actinomycetota bacterium | reverse complement strand
GCGCCCCGGACCGGCGGAGGATCCCGAGCACCTCGTCCTCGGTCACCCGATCTCCTGGAGGATCGATCGGGCCGCCGCGGCTGGGTCGCTCGACTCGGTGATCGGCCGGCCCACCACCAGCCGGTCGGCCCCCGCGGCCATCGCCTCGCCTGGGGTGAGGACCCGGGCGTGATCGTTCGACCGGGCCCCGGCCGGCCGGATCCCCGGGACGACCAGGACCGGGCCCTCCCCGAGGGCCTCCCGTACGTCCCGCACGTCATCGCCCGAGACCACGGCCCCCCGGGCTCCGGCCGTGATCGCCTCGAACGCCAGCGAGGCCGGAGACGCTCCCGCCGCCTCGGCCAGGCTCGACAGGACCGTGACCGCCACCACCTGGGGCGGCGCCGTGCCCGCCTGGTCCGCCCCCTGGGCGGCCCCCTCGACCGCGGCCCGGATCATCTCGGGGCCGCCCAGGGCGTGGACCGTGAGCATGGCCGCCCCCAGCCGGCCGGCGTTCCGGGCCGCCCGGCCGACCGTGGTGGGGATGTCGTGGAGCTTCAGGTCAAGGAACACCGGGGCGTGTCGGCCCAGCCGCGCCACGGACGACGGCCCCGCCGCCGTGAACAGCTCCAGTCCGACCTTCACCATCCCCACGGCGCCGGCCAGGGCGGCGGACAGCACCACGGCGGCGTCGAGGTCCGAGGTGTCCAGCGCCACCACGAGCGGGTTCGGGGGGTGGCTCACCCGCCCTGGTACGCCGGCTCCGGCGGCCGGGCCGGCGTCACCAGCCGTCCCCGGAGGTCCTCGGGGCTCGACATGCCCCGGGCCGCCAGGAACTCCCCGATCCCCTTGGCGATCTCCACGGTGGCGTGGGGGTTGTAGTAGTTCGTCGTCCCCACGGCCACGGCGGCAGCCCCGGCCAGGAGGAACTCGATGGCGCTCCGGGCGTCCACCACGCCCCCCATCCCCACGATCGGGACGTCCGGGAGCGCCCGAGACACCTCGTACACGCACCGGACCGCCACGGCCCGGATCGCCGGGCCGGACAGGCCCCCGGTCACGGCCCCGAGCCGGGGGCGGAAGGCCTCCACGTCGATCGCCATGCCCAGCAGCGTGTTGATGAGCGAGAGGCCGTGGGCCCCGGCCCGAACCACCGCCTGGGCCACCTCGACGATGTCGGTCACGTCCGCGGTCAGCTTCGCCAGGACCGGCAGGTGGGTCATGCGGGTGACGGTGCTGATCACGTCGGCGGCGGCAACGGGGTCGCGGGCGAACACCTCGCCCCGACGCTCCACGTTCGGGCACGAGATGTTGGCCTCGATCCCCACCACGCCCCGGATCTTGCTCACCAGGACCGCCACCTCGGCGAACTCCTGGACGCTGCGGCCGGCGATCGAGACGATGACGGGAGCCCCCGCCTGCTCGATGAACGGCCCGTCCTTCTCCACGAAGGCATCCACCCCCGGGTTCTGCAGACCGATCGCGTTCAGCATCCCGGACGGGGTCTCGGCCATCCGCGGCGTCGGCAGCCCTTTCACGGGGCGGGGGGTCACGCTCTTGGTGACGATCCCGCCGACCCGGCCGAGGTCGACCAACCCCGCCAGCTCCCGTCCGGACCCGAACGTCCCGGATGCGGCCAGGACGGGGGTGCGCAGGCGCATCCCGGCCAGGGTGGTGGCCAGGCTCACCCCGCCGGCCACGTCCCGGCCCCCTCCGCCGACAACTCCTCCAGCCGGAAGCCCTCGGGCGGCGTCAGCACCGGCACGCTCCGGCCCCCGAGCCACTTCTCCCACCACACCCTGGCCCCGTTGAACACCGGGCCCTCGTAGCACGACCGCTCGTAGCTCCACCCCTTGCCGTCCCGGTGGACGACCGGGACCACGCACGTCCAGCACACGCCCATCCCGCACGCCATGAGCTCCTCCACGGCGACCTGCGAGGGGATCTTCTGCTCGTTGCAGTACTCGGCAACGGCCCGCAGCATCGCGTTGGGCCCGCACGCGTACACGACCTGGGTCTCGCACCGGGTGACCATCCCCGGCAGGACGTCGGTCACCCGCCCCCGCTCGCCGAGGCTCCCGTCCTCCGTCGTGGTCGACACCGAGACCGAGAGCCGCTTCGCCTCCACCGGCTTGAACACCCGCTCCTGGGTCTTCGCCCCCACGATCATGTCCACCCGGCTGCCCCTGGACCGGAGCTCCTGGGCCAGGAAGTACAGCGGGGCCGCTCCGTATCCGCCTCCGATCAGGAGGGAGTTCGTGGCCGCCTTCGGGTAGGGGAACGGCCGGCCGAGCGGTCCGATGATGTCCAGGAAGTCGTGGGCCCCCACGCTCCGGAGCCACTCGGTCCCCGGGCCCACCGGGGTGAAGGCGATCTCGAGGGTCCCCGCCCACCCGCCCTTCCGGGAGGCCTGGTGGATCGAGAACGGCCTGCGGAGCAGGAAGTCCCGGTTCGAAGGCATGGCCACCTCGACGAACTGGCCCGGCCGGGCCTGCTCGGCGATCTCCGGCGCCACCAGCGTGATCGAGTGATACACGCCCCACCGCTTCGCCGACAGGACCTCGCACTTCTGTCTGAACACCCTGCCCGCTCCTGACGGGCCCTCGCGGCCCGAACCCCCGAATCGTACCGCCGCGGGCTCCGAGGCTCCGGGCCCCGGCCCGGCCGGCCCGGGCGGCCCCCCGGCGATCGCGACGTGCGGCCCTCCGGGGTGATCGGTCATCTCGTGGCCGAGCCGTCTCGGACCAGGGGGTCCCCCCGGAGCATGGTGTGGACGACCCGCCCGCGCAGCGTGCGCCCCTGGAAGGCGGAGTTGCGTCCCCGCGAGGCCCACGGCCGGTCCCCGGCGATCCACTCGGCGGCGGGGTCGAACGCGACCAGGTTCGCCGGCCGCCCCGGGACGATGGGGCCGCCGTGGTCGTCGAGGCCCAGGATCCGTGCCGGGATCGTGGCCATCCGCTCCACGACCAGCCGGAGGTCCGGGCTCGGCCCGAGGGCCGTGAGCACGGCGCCCAGGGCCGTCTCCAGCCCGGTGGTGCCCGGGCGGGCCTGATCGAACTCGACCTCCTTGTCCTCGTCCGCGTGCGGCGCGTGATCGGTGGCCACGGCGTCGAGGTCGCCGGCGACGATCCCCGCCCGCAGCGCGTCCCGGTCCTCGACGCTCCTGAGGGGCGGGTTCACCCGGAGGCTCGTGTCGTAGCCCTGGAGGTCCTCGTCGGTGAACGTGAGGTGGTGTGGGGTCACGTCGGCGGTGACCCGGACCCCTCGGGCCTTGGCGTCCCGGATCAGATCGACCGAGGGGGCCCCCGACGTGTGGGTCACGTGCAGCCGCCCTCCGGCCCGACCCGCCAGCAGGACGTCCCGGGCCACGATCACGGCCTCGGCCTCGGACGGGGCCCCCCGGAGGCCCAGCAGCGACGAGTAGAAGCCCTCGTGCATCTGCCAGCCCTCGGTCAACGAGGCCTCCTGGGCGTGCTGGGAGATCACGACCTCGAAGGCCCGGGCGTATTCGAGCGCCATCCGCATCACCTGGGCCGACTGCACGCACTCGTGGTCGTCGGTGAAGAGCCGCACGCCGAGCTCGGCCAGCTCACCGATCTCCACGAGCCGCTCGCCCTCCAGGCCCTTCGTGATCGCCGCCGCAGGGAAGACATCGACCAGCCCGGCCTTGTCGGCCCGGTTCCGCACCTCCAGGATCACCGCGGCCGTGTCGGCCACCGGGTCGGTGTTCGGCATCGCGCAGACCGCCGTGTACCCCCCCAGGGCGGCCGCCCGGGCGCCGGACTCCACGGTCTCGGCGTCCTCGCGACCGGGCTCCCGGAGGTGGGTATGGAGGTCCACGAATCCCGGGGCCAGCACGAGGCCGTCACAGTCGAGCACCTCGGCGCCGCCCGCGGAGACGTCGGCCCCGATCTCCTCGACGGTCTCGTCGACCACCAGCACGTCGGCCGGTCCGTCCGTGTCGGAGGCCGGGTCCACCACCCGGGCGCCTCGGAGAAGGAGTCGGGACATCAGGCCGCCTCCTCCCCTGCCCCGGCCAGCATCAGATAGAGGAGCGCCATCCGCACGGCGATCCCGTTCGTGACCTGGTCCACGATGACCGACCGAGGCAGGTCGGCCACGTCCGAGGCGATCTCCACGCCCCGGTTCATCGGGCCAGGGTGCATGATCAGCGCGCCACCAGGGAGCGAATCGACCCGCTCCCTGGTGAGCCCGAACAGCCGCGAGTACTCGCGGACGCTGGGGAAGTACTGCTGGCGCTGGCGCTCCCGCTGGACCCGGAGCATGTAGCACACGTCGAGCTTCGGCAGGACCTCGTCGATGTCGTGGGAGACCTGGGCTCCCCACGCCGGCGCCTCGGGCGGGATCAGGGTGGGGGGCCCGACCAGCGTGACCTCGGCCCCCATCCGGGAGAGCGCGTGGGTGCCTGAGCGGGCCACGCGAGAGTGGAGGACGTCGCCCACGATGCCGACCCGAAGCCCTCCGAAGGACGGGAAGTGCTCGCGGATCGTGTACAGGTCGAGGAGGGCCTGGGTGGGATGCTCGTGGGTGCCGTCCCCCGCGTTGATCACGCTGGCCTCCACCCAGCGGGTCAGCGTGTGCGGCGATCCCGAGGACGAGTGGCGGATCACGATCGCGTCGGCCCCCATCGCCTGCAGCGTGAGCGCCGTGTCCTTCAGGCTCTCGCCCTTCGCCACGGACGAGCCGCTCGTCGAGAAGTTGATCACGTCGGCGGAGAGCCGTTTCGCCGCGAGCTCGAACGAGATCCGGGTGCGGGTGGAGTTCTCGTAGAAGAGGTTCACCACGGTCCGCCCCCGGAGCGCTGGGACCTTCTTGATCACCCTGGTCCCGACCTCGCGGAAGGACTCCGCGGTGTCCAGCACCCGAGTGATGTCCTCCGGCCCGAGCTGGGTCACGCTCAAGAGATTCTTGATCACGCCGACACCTCCCCCACCTCGACGGCGTCCGCGCCGTCGGTCTCGTTCGTCAGGACCCGCACCAGGTCACCGGCGCGGGTGGGGACGTTCTTGCCAACGTAGTCCGCGCGGATCGGGAGCTCCCGGTGCCCCCGGTCCACGAGCACCGCGAGCTGGATCGCCCGAGGCCGGCCCAGGTCCATCAGGGCATCCATGGCGGCCCGGATCGTTCGCCCCGTGTACAGGACGTCGTCGACCAGCACGACCGTGACCCCCGTGACGTCGAAGGGGATGAGCGTCTGGTGGACCTCGGGCGCCTCGCCGCGCAGCCCGATGTCGTCCCGGTAGAACGTGATGTCGAGGACCCCGACCGGGACCTCGACCGATTCGATCCGGCCGAGCTCCCCGGCCAGCCGGCGGGCCAAGTCGTCGCCTCGGGCGGCGATCCCCACGAGCACCAGGTCCTGGGCACCCTTGTTCCGCTCCAGGATCTCGTGGGCGATCCGGGTCAGGGCCCGGCGGATCTCCCCCCCGTCGAGGAGCCGGCCCTTCGGGCTGAATCCGCCCGCATGAGAAGACGCCCCACGAGACCGTGGAGCGCCGCGGTTCGTCCTCACGTCGTGCCGCCTCCCTTCCCGGCCTCACGGGACCGGACTTAAAGGGGAAGTCCGGGGCTCACGATACCACGGGGGTGGGCCCTCGGCGCCCCGTTGGGTTCGGGTGTACCCTGGAAGCCGTCGAAAGGGGCGAAGGATGCTAGCGATCTTCCAGCAGATCGGGCTACCGGAGATCATCCTGATCCTGGCGGTGCTCCTGCTGCTCTTCGGGGCCCGGAAGCTGCCCGATCTGGCCCGATCCCTGGGCCGGTCGACCAAGGAGTTCAAGGCGGGGATGCGTGAGGGGGCCACGGAGAGCGAGGACGCCCCGCCCGAGCCGGAGACCACCGAGCCCGCGTCCGAGCACAAGGAGTAGGGTCCCGGAGCCAGATGCCGTGAGCATCACGGTCGCCCGGAAAAGCCGATCCCGCCGCCCGCGCCGCGTGGGGCGCCCGGCGGTCCTCGGCCTCATCCTGGCGGGCCTGGTGGCCCTTCCGGCCGGCGCTCAGGAGACCTCGGAGCCGACGCCCTCACCCTCCCCGTCGCCGACGACGTCCGCTCCCGCCCCGCCGTCGCCGCCCCCGCCATCGCCCGCCCCATCCGGAGCCACCATCGAGGCGACCCGGAAGGTCAAGCCGGACCGACCCGCCAAGCGGAAGAAGCGCCACCGGAGGAAGACGCGGTACGCCCGGGGGGCCGAGGCGAAGGCCGCATGCCAGCCGTTCACCTACACCCAGACCTACATCACGTGGGGCCCCGCCCTCGCGTACGGGGAGCCGGTCACGGTCGCGTACCGAGCGTCGCGGTGCACGAAACCGACCGGCACCGCACTCGAGCTCACGATGCAGGGCACCGCCAAGGTCTATCAGGGCATCCTGGCCGAGGGAACCCCGATCGACACCCGCGGGTTCTCCGTCATGGGGCTGTGGGACCGGCCGGAGGATCCGGCGGGGTGGCCCCCGTCGTGGTGGTCCTGCGACGTGAAGCTGGCCCGGTACACGTGGGAGATCGACGGCATGTACCGGTTCGCGGTCACCGCCAGGTGGGGCGTGTGGAGCCTCGAGGTCAGCAACCAGGGGGCCTCGGCGCGGACGGTGCGCTGGACCCACAACGGCTGTTCCTGAAGCTCAGGCCTCCGCCCGCTCCCTGGCGATCCGCCCCAGCACCCCGTTGACGAACCGGCCGGAGTCCGCCGTGGAGAGCTCCTTGGCCGTGGTCACGGCCTCGTCGATGGCCACGGCCGTGGGGACGTCGTCCCGATACAGGATCTCGTAGCACGCCACCCGCAGCACCGATCGATCGACCGCGGCCAGCCTGGGCACGGTCCACCCCTCGGCGTGCTCCCCGATGAGCCGGTCGAGCTCCTCGAGCCTCCCCTCGACGCCGAGGATCAGCTCCTCGGCGAACCGCGGGACCCGGACGCCCAGGGAGCGGCGCTCGGTCAGCACCTCGCTCGGGGGGCGCCCGGCGAGGTCGGCCTGGTACAGGATCGAGACCGCCAGTCGCCGGGCCTCCCGACGCCTGGCCACGGCCTCACTGCTCCCGGCTCAGGTAGACCCGGGTCCGGGTGTCGACCTTGATCCGATCCCCGGCCTCCACGAAGAGCGGCACCTGCACCGTGATCCCCGTCTCCAGCTCGGCCGGCTTCACCGCCCCGCTCACCCTGTCGCCCTTGACGCCCGGCTCGGTCTTGGCCACGGTGAGGACCACCGCGGCCGGGAGCTCCACGCCGATCGCCGTCCCCTCGTGCATGGGAACCAGGCACGTGGCTCCCTCCACCAGGAAGCCCGCGCTCTCGCCGACCACCTCCAGCGGGACCGGCAGCTGCTCGTAGGTCTCCGCGTCCATCAGCACGAGGTGATCCCCCTCGCGGTACAGGTACTGCATCTCTCGCCGGTCCACGATGGCCAGCCCGACCTTCTCGTCGGCCTTGAACGTGCGCTCCTGGACGGATCCGGTCTTGACGTTCCGGAGCTTCGTGCGCACCACGGCCTGTCCCTTCCCCGGCTTGTGATGGAGGAACTCGAGGACGGTCCACAGCGTGCCGTTCAGGTTCAGCGTCATGCCGTTCTTGAGGTCGTTCGTCGAGACGCTCATCGGTTCAGAGGACCAGGAGATCCTTGGTCGTTCGGGGCAGCGGCCGGCCACCGCGCTCATCCACCGCCACGGCGTCCTCGATCCGCACGCCGCCCAGCCCCGGGACGTAGACGCCGGGCTCCACGGTGACCACCGCGCCCGCCGGGAGGACATCCTCGGACCCGGTCCGGAGCGTGGGACCCTCGTGGATCTCCAGCCCCACGCCGTGCCCCAGGGAATGGCCGAACCGCTCCCCCAGGCCGGCCTCCTCGATCATCGACCGTGACGCCCGGTCGACCTCCCGGCCCGTGATGCCGGCCCGGACGGCCTCGATACCCGCCAGCTGGGCCCGCAGGACGAGGTCGTGGAGGTCGCGCAGGCGTGGATCCGGCTCACCGAAGGCGACCGTACGGGTCATGTCGGAGTGATAGCCCCCCACCACACAGCCGAAGTCCATCTTCACCACGTCCCCACGGCGGAGGGCCCGATCCGACGGGCCGTGATGCGGCTCCGCGGCGCTCTCGCCGAAGGCCACGATCGTGTCGAAGCCCACCCGTTCGGCCCCGATCTCACGCATCGCCAGGTCGAGCTCGAAGGCCACCTGCCGCTCGGTGACGCCTTCCGCCAGCTTCCCGATGACCCGGTCGAAGGCGGCGTCGGCGACCTCCTGGGCCCGCTCGAGCAGCGCGATCTCCTCGGGATCCTTGGCCCACCGGAGCCGCTCAACCTCTTCCTCCAGGGGCTCCAGCTCGATCCCATCGACGGCGGCGAGCTCCCGCCAGGTCCGGTAGGTCATCCCGCCGGCCTCGAAGCCGATCCGCCGGACCCCTTCCGTCTCAGCGGCCTCGGCCAGAGCCGGCGCGAGCTTCTGAGGGTAGATCACCCGGCGGAGGTCTTGGATCTCCCGCCGGGATTGCTCTTCGTACCGGCTATCGGTGAAGAACACGCCCCGGCCCGGCACGGCCAGGAGCTGGCCGTTCGACCCCGTGAACCCGGTCAGGTACCGCACGTTCACCAGGCGGGTGATCAGTACCGCATCGAGCCCGAGGGCCCCGGGGCGGTGGTGGAGGCGTGATCGGCGCGACGCGTGGTCCACGTCGGGCCATGATAGCCGCCCGCGACCGTTCGACCGAGCCTAGGAGGCCTCGGTGGTCTCCCGGTCGACCTCCAGGGCCCGGAGGGCCAGGAGGAAGTCGTGGGGGTTCGACGCCGCGTTCGCCGCGTCGTCCGCGGTCACCATCCCGGTCTCGACCAGATGAACCAGCGCCTGGTCGAACGTCTGCATCCCGTAGAAGCCTCCCTCGGCGATCACATCGGGGATGGTGTGGGTCTCCTCCGGCTTGAGGATCCGCTCCTTGACCCGGCCGGTGGCCACGAGCACCTCGACCGCGGGGACGCGTCCCTCTTCATCGCGCCGGGGAACCAGCCGCTGACAGATGACGCCCTTCAGGCTCGCCGCCAGCGAGACGCGCACCTGGCGCTGCATCTCGGGCGGGAACAGGTCGATGATCCGGTTCACGGTCTCGGTGGCGTCGAGGGTGTGGAGAGTGCTGATCACGAGGTGTCCCGTCTCGGCGGCCTGGATGGCGGCCTCCACCGTCTCCATGTCCCGGATCTCGCCGATGAAGATCACGTCCGGGTCCTGACGGACGACGTGACGGAGGGCGGTCGAGTACGACGTCGTGTCGAGCCCGATCTCCCGCTGGTCGACGATCGACTCGAGATCGTCGTGGACGATCTCGATCGGGTCCTCGATCGTGATGACGTGCGCCTTCCGGTTCGCGTTGATCCATCCGATCATCGCCGCGATCGTGGTCGTCTTTCCGGTCCCCGCCGGGCCGGCGACCAGGATCAGGCCCCGGCGCTCCGTCGCCAGGCTCGCCACCCCGTCGGGGAGGTGGAGCTCCCGGAACGTGGGGATCTCCGAGCGCACGCGACGGATGGCCAGGTTGACCAGGCCTCGCTGGCGGAAGACGTTGACCCGGAACCGTCCGACGCCTCGGGCCGAGTGCCCGAAATCGGCCTCGTTCGTGGACCGGAACTCCTCGGCCTTCGGCTCCGGCATGAGCGCCTTGGCGGCGGCCTCCGTCCCCTCGGGCTTCATCGGGTCGAACGGCGACTTCATGAGGACGCCCTCGACCCGAACGATCGGGGG
>JBQGDK010000035.1:0-2517 GCA_052039025.1 Actinomycetota bacterium | reverse complement strand
GGCATCTTCGCCGGGGCCATGCACCAGGTGACCCGGTACATCGACACCTCGGGCGCCGACCTGTTCGTCTCCCAGCGAGGCGTCCGCACCATGCACATGTCTTCTTCCTCGATCCCCCTCGAGTCGGTAGATCAGATCCGCGGGATGGCTGGTGTCCGGTGGGCCGACCCGATCCTGTACGACACCGGCGCCGTCCTGGTCTCGGGGAACCGGCAGCTCACCTATCTGATCGGCTTCGTCCCCGGCCGCCGGGGCGGCCCCACCGAACTCGTCTCCGGTACCGAACCCGGGGCCGGGGAAATCGCCCTGGACGAGGAGGCGGCGGCCACCCTCGAGGTGGGCATCGGCGATCGGGTGGACATCCTCGATCGGTCGTGGCGGGTCTCGGGGCTCACCACCGGGATGACCAACCTGGTGAACTCGATCTCCTACGTGCCGTTCGAGGACTTCGCCGAGGCCCGAGGCCTGGACGTAGCCAGCTACCTGCTCGTTGGAACGGAAGGATCAGCCGCGGGAGTTCGGGAGCGGATCGAGGAGCTCACCGACCTGACCGTGCAGACCCGGGCCGCCTTCTCGTCCGAGGAGCGGGAGGGGGTCAGGGACATGAGCACCGACCTGATGCAGATCATGACCATGGCCGCGTTCCTCATCGGGATGGCCGTGATCGGGCTGACCCTGTACGCCGCGACGCTGTCGCGGCTGCGGGAGATCGGGGTGATGAAGGCGCTCGGCGCGAGGTCGACCAGGCTCGGCCGGATGGTCCTATCGCAGGCGGCCTGGACCGTCGGGCTCGCCCTGGCCTTCGGGTGGCTGGCCGCGCTGGGGCTTGGGTGGGTGATCGAGCGGACCGGCGCGAGCTTCCCGCTGATGGTCGAGGCAGGGTCGGTGGTGCGGGCGGCGATCGGGGCGGTGCTGCTGGGGGCCCTGGGGGCGGCGGCCCCGCTGGTCAAGGTGTCGCGGGTCGATCCCGCGACGGTCTTCCGGAGGCAGGCATGAACGACGTGGCGATCAGAGCGCAGGACCTGGAGAAGACCTTCGGGGAGGGGGACGTGGAGGTGCGGGCGGTCCGTGGGGTGGACCTCGAGGTCCGCCGGGGCGAGGTGGTCCTGATCATGGGACCCTCGGGGAGCGGGAAGACCACGCTGCTCTCCATGCTCGGTGCGATGCTGCGCCCCTCCTCCGGGCGCGTGGAGGTGGACGGAGTGGATCTGGCCACGCTATCCGAGCGGCACCTGCCGGAGTTCCGCGCCCACCGGTTCGGGTTCGTCTTCCAGGACTTCAACCTGCTGTCGGCGCTCACGGCCGGCGAGAACGTGGAGTTCGCCCTCAACCTGGCTGGGATCAGCGGGAGCATGGCCCGGCGCCGGGCGGAGGGGATCCTGGGAGGGTTCGGCCTCGGTGAGCGCCTCCGATTCCGCCCGGCGAAGCTCTCGGGTGGGGAGAAGCAGCGCGTGGCGATTGCCCGGGCCCTCGTCAACGAGCCGGCCGTGATCCTGGCCGACGAGCCGACCGCGAACCTCGATTCCAAGATCGGCCATGAGATCGCCCGCCTCCTGCGGGGCGCCGCCGAGGAGGGCCGGAGCGTGATCATCGTGAGCCACGACAGCCGGCTCAAGGACATCGCCGACCGCATGCTGTGGCTGGAGGACGGGGAGTTCCGGTCGATGACCGACATGGCCACCGACCCAGTGTGCGGGATGGCCGTGGAGCGGGAGGGGTCGCCGCACTACCGCTGGGACGGGCAGACCTACTTCTTCTGCTCGCCGGGTTGTCGGGGGGAGTTCTCGGCCCGACCGGACCGGTTCCTCCGGCCCAGAGCCGTTCTCCGGGCAGGGGCATGAGAGCCGCCTCGGTCGGCCTCGTGAAGTCCTACCTGGAGCTCTCGGGTTACTTCGTCCTGGCCGAGCTCCCGGTGCGGGAGGAAGATCGATACGGCTACCGAGACGTGACCGATCTCGACATCATCGCGGTCCGGTTCCCCCCTGCCCTCGGGGGGGGTGCCGAGCGCACGGCGGAAGCCTTCATCGGTTCCGATCCGTGCCTAGAGACGCCCCCGAACGCCGTGGACGTGATCATCGGGGAAGTGAAGGAAGGGAAGGCTCAGCTCAACCCCGGCCTGCGTCGACGGCGGACCATCGAGCTCGCCCTCCGGCGGGTGGGGTGCTGCCCGGAGGCGATGGTGGAGCGCGAGGCCGAGGCGATCGGCCAGCGAGGTCTCGGCGCGATGGAGATGCTGGGTGCGCTTCCGTGCATGGTGAGGGTGGTGGCCTTTGCCGGGCGCGGCCAGCCCGCTCGCGGAGCGAGCCTCACCGTGCCGCTCCGCCACTGCGCCGAAGAGGTGATCCGTCGTCTCCGCGAGTCCGGTGGCGTCCTGGCGGGTGCGGCGCTGCGCGATCCCGTGCTGGAGGTCTTTTCCCTGGCGGAGAAGCTGGACCTGTGGGAACCGAGAGCGATGGAGGTGGGGACGTGAACGGAGAGCTCGCTGTGGCGGAGGGAGCCATCCCCAGTCGCCCCCGT
>JBQGDK010000034.1:0-1606 GCA_052039025.1 Actinomycetota bacterium | reverse complement strand
GGGGGTACCGGGGCGGCCCCCGGGCCGACATCGCCGCGCTCGAGGAGCTCCTGCTCCGGGTGGGCGCCCTGGTCGAGGATCACCCCGCGGTGGCCGAGATGGACCTCAACCCGGTGATGGCCCTGCCCGAGGGTTCGGTGGCCGTCGACGTCCGGATCCGGGTCGAGCCGCCGCCCCCGGAGCTGCCGCTGGGGGCCCGCCGCCCCACCTAGCGTCTAGAAGGACGCCGCTGCGGCGATGGCCTCGGACTCGCGCAGCTTCGAGAACGCCTCGCGCTCGACCTGGCGGACCCGCTCGGCCGAGAGCCCCATCGTTCGACCGGTCTCCCGGAGCGACAGGGGGTGGCCGTTGCCGAGGCCGTACCGCAGCGCCAGGACCTCCCGCTCCTGGTCGGACAGGAGGTCGTCCATGGTCTGCCCGATCTCCTGGCGGAGCATGCCCTCGTCGACCTCGTCGAACCCCGACCGGGACTCGGCCTCCTCGATCAGCTCGCCGAGCTCGGTGTCCTCGCCCACCGGGGCCTGCAGGGAGACCGGCTGGCGCCGCTCCAGGTCGAGCAGGTCCTCGACCTCCTCGGGAGTGGAGCCCACGGCCCTGGCGATCTCCTCGGCCGTCGGCTCCTGCCCGGACCGCTGAGCCATGTGCCAGGCCGTCGACTTCACCTTGCGGATCCGCTCGCCGACGTGGACCGGCAGCCGGATCGTCCGGCCACGATCGGCGATGGCGCGGGTGATGGCCTGCCGGATCCACCACGTGGCGTACGTGGAGAACTTGAAGCCCCGTCGCCAGTCGAACAGCTCCACGGCCCGCATCAGGCCGAGGTTGCCGTCCTGGACCAGGTCGAGGAGCGACAGGCCCTGACCCTGGTACTTCCGCGCCACCGAGATCACGAGCCGGAGGTTTGCCAGGATGAACCGCTGGCGGGCCCGCCGGGCCTCCCGGACCTCCTCCTCGGCCTTCCGGATGCTGCGGGGGGACCGGAGGCGGCCGGCCCGAAGGCGGTCCTCGGCCTCCTTGCCCCGCTCGATGGTCATGGCGAGCTCGACCTCCTCCTCCTTCGGGAGGAGGCGCTCGCGTGCGGCCGCCTCGAGGTAGAGGCGGACGTCGTCGGTCGTCGTCGGCTCGTTACCGACGCGCAGTCGGTCAGGCATGGCACTCATTCCACCCCTACCTACCCGGCGAGCCGCCCAAAAATTCCCTCAGGCGCCCAGACGAGGGGGCAGCTCGGAGGGGTAGGAGGGGAAGTAGCGGGCGATGTCAGGCAGGGCGAACTCCGGCAGGATCGAGGTGGCCGGCTCCCGCTCCAGCAGGAAGCGGAACGACTCCCGGACCGCGGCCTCCGGGTCGGCCCCGGCGATGCCGAGCTCCCCCAGGTAGCCGGGCGGGACCGTGACCCTGTGCTCGGTGCCGGCCCCGGTCACTCGCACGGCGAAGACGCCCCGGTCCAGCGCCACCACCTCGATCTCGCTCAGACCACCACCACCTTGCCCCGCATGCCGATGTCCTCGTGGATCGTACACACGTACCGGAACGTGCCCCGCCGCTTGAAGACCCTGCTGGCGGCGCCGCCCACCGGGATGTCCTTGTCCCAGCCGGGCCCCGTGGT
>JBQGDK010000033.1:0-5533 GCA_052039025.1 Actinomycetota bacterium | reverse complement strand
TCTTCCGGCCGCAGAGCCGCATCTTCGTGTCGTCGCAGACCATCTCGACAGGCCAGCTGAGCAGCGGATTCGCTTCATTGGGCTGGGCGTTTGCGTCCTCTTCCGTGCACGGAAAGAAACAGGAACAACACGAAAACCGCTTCTGACCTGGGGGTTTTGGTGGGCGCTAGAGGATTTGAACCTCTGACCTCTTCCGCGTCAAGGAAGCGCTCTCCCCCTGAGCTAAGCGCCCGCTGTGGCCCATGATACGAGAGGCGGGGACCGGAATTGAACCGGTGTACGCGGCTTTGCAGGCCGCTGCCTGACCACTCGGCCACCCCGCCCGTCAGACAGAAGGGGCCCGGAGGCCCCGTCCCGAACCAGTCTACCAGGGGTGGCCGGGGAGGGCTCCTACCGGGCCGTGTAGGCGCCGTCGACCGTGTAGTCACGGGACGATCTTCGATATGGCCAGCTCGAGGATGTCGGTGGCCCCGTGGGCCTTCAGCCGGGGGATCAGCCGGTTCACCTCGCGCTTCGGCACGACGGTCTCCACCGCGTACGCACCTCGGTTGGCCAGGGAGGAGACGGTGGGCGACTTCATCGACGGCAGGATGGCCAGCAGCTCCTCGAGCCGATCCTCCGAGACGTTCAGCTTGATCAGGACCCGGCCACGGGCATCCATGGCGCCGCGGAGGAGCGTGGCGATCTCGTCCATCCCCCGGGCCTTCTCCGGGTCCGCCCGGGCGGCGGGGTTGACGATCAACAGGACCTCGGACTCCATGAGCCGGTCGATGATCTTCATCCCGTGGGCCCGGAGGGTCCCGCCGGTCTCGCTGACATCGACAATGGCGTCGACGATCTCGGGCACCTTCGCCTCGGTGGCACCGTAAGAGGGGAACACCCGCACGGCGATGCCGAGCCGCTCGAAGTGGCGCCTGGTGAGCTCGGGATACTCGGTGGAGATCCGGGTGCCGTTCGGCAGGTCGGCGGCCGACTCCGCCGGCGAGTCGATCGGCACGGCCAGCACGACGCTGACCGGGTGCCCGGCCCCGCCCTTCGCGTACGTCAGCGCGTCCAGAACCTCGACCTTCGCCCCGGTCTCCTCGACCCAGTCGTGCCCGGTGATCCCCACGTCGAAGAATCCCTCCTCGACGTACCGGGGGATCTCCTGCGGCCGCAGCAGGGAGACCCGCTCGATCCGGTCGTCGTCGATGGTCCCGTGGTAGTCGCGGGACGAGCCGCGACGGACCCGGAGGTCGGCGGCCTCGAGCAGGGCCAGCGTCTGCTCCTCCAACGAGCCCTTCGGGATGGCGAACCGCAGCATCAGGAACCCTCGAGCAGGCCGACGAAGCACGTCCTGGCGCCGGTGTGGCAGGAGGGGCCTACCTGGTCGACCAGCACGAGCAGGGTGTCGGCGTCACAGTCGTACCGGACCTCCCGGACGTGCTGGACGTGCCCGCTGGTGTCGCCCTTCCGCCACAGCTCGCCGCGAGAGCGGCTCCAGAACACCGTCCGGCCCTCGGCCAGCGTCCGCCGGACGGCCTCCTCGTTCATCCAGGCCACCATCAGCACGTCCTTCGTCGCGGCGTCCTGCACCACCGCGGGGATCAGCCCTCGATCGTCGAAGCGGAGCTCGGTCACGGCCGCACCTCGATCCCCCGCGCGGCGAGGTACCGCTTGACCTCGGAGACCGTCAGCTCGCCGAAGTGGAACCGGGATGCGGCGAGCACCGCGTCGGCCCGGCCGGTCGTCAGGGCCTCGGCGAAATGCTCGGGGGTCCCAGCGCCACCCGAGGCGACCACTGGGACCGGCACCGCGTCGCTCACGGCCCGGAGGAGCTCGAGGTCGTACCCCAGCCCTGTCCCGTCACGGTCCATCGACGTGAGGAGGACCTCCCCGGCGCCGAGCTCGGTGGTGGCCCGGGCCGCCCAGGCCACCGCGTCCCGACCCGTCGGGGTCCGGCCGCCCGCGACCACGGCTTCCCATCCGTCGCCGCGCCGCCGGGCGTCGATCGCCACAACCATGCACTGGGTCCCGAAGAGGTCCGCGCATCGAGCCAGGAGCGATGGGTCCCGAGCCGCGGCCGTGTTGATCGAGACCTTGTCGGCGCCGGCGCGGAGGAGCGCCCGCACGTCCGCCTCGGCGGTCACCCCACCGCCCACGGTGAGCGGGATGAACAGGCGCTCGGCCGTGGCCGACACGGCCTCGAGGGTGGCCTTCCGGTCCTCGACCGTGGCGGTGAGGTCGAGGAACACCAGCTCGTCGGCGCCCTCGGCGCCGTAGCGCTCACCCAGCTCGGCCGGATCGCCGGCGTCGCGGAGGTCGAGGAACCTCGTGCCCTTGACCACGCGCCCGGCGTCGACATCGAGGCACGGGATGACACGACGGGCCACGGTCACGACGCCACCGCCGCGGCCTCGACCGCCTCGGCGAAGGCGAGCGTCCCCTCGTACAGGGCCCGGCCGACCACGGCGGCCTCGACCCCGGTCGCCGCCAGCGCTCGGACGTCGTCGCCGGTCCGAACGCCGCCGCCGGCGATCACCGCATCGCTCCACCGGGCCAGGACCCGCTCGTACAGCCCCAGGTCGGGCCCCTCCATGGTGCCGTCGCGGGCCACCGAGGTCACGAGAAGCCGGCGGACCCCGGCGTCGGCGAGACGAGGGAGCACCTCGTCGAGCCGGCCCGCCCCCTCCGTCCACCCCCGGATCCGGACCTCGTCTCGGTCGACGTCGACGGCGACCACGATCCGCTCGGGGCCTCGCTCCAGGACCCCGGCCAGGAATCGTGGGTCGGTGACGGCCTCGGTGCCGCAGACCACCCGGGCCGCGCCCATCGCCAGAAGGCCCTGGACGTCCTCCGCGGTCCGCACGCCCCCACCGACCTGGACGGCGGCCTGGGGGACCGCTTCGACCACGGCTCCCACCGCCCCCCGGTTCGACCCGGTCCCGAGGGCCGCGTCCAGGTCCACGACGTGGAGCCACTCGGCCCCTTCCCGGACGAATCCCGTCGCCATCGCCGACGGGTCGTCCCCGTACACGGTCGGCTCCCCCGTCCCCCGGGTCAGCCGGACCACGGTCCCGCCGAGGATGTCGACTGCCGGCAGGACGATCACGCCGCCGCCTCCACGAGGTTGCGGTACAGGGCCAGGCCCGCGTCGCCGGACTTCTCGGGGTGGAACTGCACGCCCGCAACGGAGTCCCCTGCCACGGCGGCGGCGAAGCGGACGCCGTGCTCGGTCTCGCCGGCCACGACGTCCTCGGCCGGGGCGCAGGCGTAGGAGTGGACGAAGTAGAACCACGTGCCGTCGGGGATCCCGGCGAACAGCCGGTACTGACCGGTCCACGTCACCCGGTTCCAGCCCATGTGCGGCACCTTCACCGAGGTCGGGAGGCGACGGACGTCACCCCGGAACACGCCCAGACCGGGCCCGCCGCCCTCTTCGCTCCGCTCGAACAGGACCTGCATCCCCAGGCACACGCCGAGCGTCGGCCTCCCCGAGGCGGCGAAGGCTCGAACCGCCCCATCGAGGCCGGCCGCCCGGATCGCGGCCACGCACGCGCCGAACGCCCCGACCCCGGGGATAACCAGGGCGCCGGACGCGGCCACGACCGCGGTCTCGGCGGTGACCTTCGGTTCCGCGCCGACCCGTCGGAGCGCCGTGGCGACCGACCGGATGTTCCCCATGCCGTAGTCGAGCACCGCAATCCTCGGGCTCACAGCACCCCCTTCGTCGACGGCGTCCCGCCCGCGGTCGGCGCGCACGCGTCGCCGAGCGCCCGGGCCATGGCCTTGAACTCGGCCTCGACGATGTGGTGTGGGCTACGGCCGGAGATCAGCCGGGCGTGCAGGGTGATCCCGGCCGAGGTGGCCAGGGCCCGGACGAAGTCCTCGGTCAGGCCGGGGTCGTAGGCCCCGATCGCATCCGCCGGGACCGGGACCTCGTGCACCACGAACTGCCGGCCGGACAGGTCGAGGGCCACCTCGACCAGCGCCTCGTCGAGCGGCACGGCGGCGTGGCCGAACCGCCGGATCCCCCGCTTGTCGCCGAGGGCTTCCCGGAGCGCCTCCCCCACCGCGATCCCCGCGTCCTCCACGGTGTGGTGGGCGTCCACCTCGAGGTCACCGGTCGCTCGGACCTCCAGGTCGAACCGGGCGTGCGTCCCCAGCTGCTCGAGCATGTGGTCGAAGAACGGGATGCCGGTCTCGGCCGAGGCCCTGCCGCTCCCGTCCAGGGCGAGCCGGACCCGAACCACGGTCTCATTCGTCTTCCGCTCGACGGTCGCCTCGCGGGTCACGCTCGCACCTCCTCCAGGGCCGCCGGCAGCGCATCCAGGAAGGCCCCGGTCTCCCGGGGCGTGCCCGCCGTGACCCGGAGGCACCGCTCCAGGCCGGCGGCGGCCGAGACGTCCCGCACCAGGACACCGCGGGCCACCAGGGCTCGCCACAGAGCGCCGGCGTCGACGTCGGACCGGAACAGCACGAAGTTCGCGTCGGACGGAAACGCCTCGACGCCCTCGATCGTGGGGAGAGTCTCGAGGATCCGGTCGCGCTGGCCCCGGAGCCCGTCCAGCACTGCCCGGGCCGCGGCGAGGTGACGCAGCGCCACGAGCCCGGCGGCTTGGGTCAGCGCGGAGAGGTGGTACGGGAGCCGCACCTTCACCAGCGCCTCCAGGAGCGCCGGCGCCGCCAGACAGTACCCGAGCCGCAGGCCGGCCAGGGAGAACGCTTTCGAGAACGTCCGTACCACGACGAGATTGTCGAACCGCTCCAGCAGGGGCTGCGCGGTCCGCCCCCCAAACTCGACATAGGCCTCGTCGACCACGACCAGTGAGGCGGGCGCCGCCACGCACAGCCGCTCGACCGCGTCGGACGGCTGGGCGTTCCCGGTCGGGTTGTTCGGCGAGCACGCGAACACGATCGAGGCCTCGGGGACCTCATCCGGGAGGACGAAGCCCGGCCCGAGCCGTCGGCGGAGGAGAGAGGTGCCCACCATCCGGGGGATCAGCGCGTGCATCGAGTACGTCGGGTCGAACACGAGCGCGGTTCGACCAGGACCGCCGTAGGCCAGGCACAGGTGCTGGAGGACCTCGTTCGACCCGTTCGCCACCCAGATGCCCTCGGCGGCGTGACCCGTCGCGTCGGACAGCCCCGAGCGGAGCGCCCGGGCCTCCCGGTCCGGGTACCGGTTCAGCGGGATCCGAGCGACCGCCCGGGCCAGGTCCTCGACAAACCCCTCCGGGAGCGGCACCGCGCACTCGTTCGTGTTCAGACGGACCGGCGCCTCGACCTGCGGCGCCAGGTACGCGGACAACGACTCGAGGCCGTCCCGGACGGCCGGGATCATCGCCGCACCTCGCTGGCCCGAGCGTGGCCGGGGAGTCCCTCGCTCCGGGCCAAGAGCTCGACCTCGGGCCCGAGCCGACGCACGGCCTCGGGCGACGCGGCCACCACGCTCCGGACCGTGACGAAGTCGGCGGCCCGCAGGCCCGAGGCGAACCGAGCGGTCCCCATCGTCGGGAGGACGTGGTTCGAGCCCACCCCGTAGTCGCCGAAC
>JBQGDK010000032.1:0-11237 GCA_052039025.1 Actinomycetota bacterium | reverse complement strand
GCGTGTGGTCTCCACGCACCCAGGATACCGATGAGTCGGGAATGGGCCCGGCGTCGGTAGGGTTGACCCGGCCCAGGAGGGACGCGTGGACCACCGACGGATCATCCGGACCTATCTCGCCATCACGGCGCTGTTCACGCTGTCGGCCTCGCTGATCTGGGGCATCAACACGCTGTTCCTCCTCGACGCGGGACTGTCGATCTTCGAGGTGTTCGTGGCGAACGCGGCCTTCACCGCGGCGATGGCGCTGTTCGAGGTGCCGACCGGTGTGGTGGCCGACACCAGGGGACGGCGGATCTCCTTCCTCCTCAGCGCGGCGATCCTCGCCGCGGGAACCCTCGCCTACGTCGGGGTGGCGTCCATCGAGGGCGGCGTGGTCCTGTTCTCGCTCGCCGGCGTGATCCTCGGCCTCGGGTTCACGTTCTACTCGGGGGCGGTGGAGGCCTGGCTGGTTGACGCCCTCCGGGCCACCGACCACCCGGGTGAGCTCGATCGCGTGTTCGCTCGCAGCCAGAGCGTGTTCTGGGCCTCGACGCTCGTCGGGACGGTCGGTGGCGGCGCGCTGGGACAGATCGACCTGGCCATCCCCTACGTGGCGCGAGCCGGGCTCCTGATCGCCGCGTTCTTCGTCGGGCTCGCCATGATGCACGACATCGGCTTCACGCCGAGGACGCTCCGCCTGCGGGGCATCGTCGGGGAGATGCGCAAGGTCGGCCGGGCCGGGCTCACCTACGGGTGGCACAACCGCTCGGTCCGCCTGCTCGTGCTCGAAGCGTTCGTGGTGTCGGGGTTCTTCTTCTGGGCCTGGTACGCCTGGCAGCCGTACTTCCTCGAGCTGCTGGGGCGGAACCTGGTGTGGGTGTCGGGCGTGATCGCCGCGCTCTTCTCGCTGGCCGGCATCCTGGGGAACTCCCTGGTCGGGCGGATCGCCGTCCCCGGACGGCGGCGGACCTCGATCCTGATCGCGGGGAGCGCCCTGACCACCACGGCCATGGTGACGGTGGGGGCCGTGCAGATCTTCTGGGTCGCGGTCCCGGTCTTCCTCCTGGGGGCGGTGTGCTTCGGCCTGATGGCCCCGGTGCGACAGACCTTCCTCCACTCGATCATCCCGACCTCCGAGCGGGCCACGCTGGTCTCGTTCGACGCCCTGATGGGAAGCCTGGGGAGCGTCGGCGGCCAGACAGGGCTGGGCTACCTGGCCCAGGTCCGGTCGGTGGCCGACGGGTTCGTCGTGGGTGGGCTGGCCACGTTCGTGGCGGTCCCCCTGTACGCGATGCTCCGACGACGGGGTGAACCGACCGACCGCATCGCCGAGGCCGAGGTCACCGAGCCGGCGCCGGTCGGTTAGGCGCGCTACCGCCCGCGCACCGGTCGGGTCCGCCCCTCTGGCTGGCCCCGGTGGGGAACCCCTCGCTGTCGGTCTCCTCGACGCGCAGCGGGCCCGAGCCTTCCAGCGACCGCCTGGCCCGCTCCGCTTCCTCGGGGGTGCCGACGGGGATGGCCACGGTGGCACCGGTCTCAGCCTGGAGCGGCCGCCGGTCCTCGGCCCAGCGCTCGGGACGGACGAACCCCCCGGCGGTGAACCCGGCGGTGGCACCGGCGAACGCGCCGATCACAGCGCCGATGATCAGCCGTGGGACCAGGTCGAGGCCACCGGACCAGCCCCTTGCTCATGCTCTTGGTGAACGGCCCCACGCTGCCCGGTCCGGCGACCGTGGACTCGAGCTCGTCGGCCATCTCGCCCCGCACCGCGCCCCGTCGATCGACGACCGTTCCCGCCCGGGCGTCGAACCCGGCCCGCCGCGCGACCTCGACGCCGCGCCGGGCCGCGTCGGCATCGTCGAACGTGGCCACGACGCGACCGCCCTGCGGAAGACGGCGGGGTGTGGGCTCGGACATGATCTCCGTTGTACCCAGGGCGGCCGGGCGGCGAACCCGCCCGGTTTGGCGGATTCGAGTCGAGGGTAATCCCCGGTCCCAACCCCCGGGTGGCGGAGCCCGGCGGGAGACGAAAGGGAGGTCGGGGATGGCTCGCTGTCCCGTGTGTCTATCGGTCCGGATCGTGCTCGTGCTCAGCCCCACCCGACGGTCGTTCTGCACGGATTGCGGTTCCAGATGGCAGCAGGAGGGGAGCGAGCAGCGCCACGTGGAGCGTTCGCCGGACCCGGCCGCGCCGTCGCCCGCCTAAGGGTCGAGCCGCCTAGAGGTCGAGCAGGGCCGCCCCGGTGGCATCGTCCTGAGATCGCCGGAGCTCCGCGTCGAACCGTCGGACGAACAGCTCGAGGGTCGCCCCCACGTGGGCCTCGATCAGGTGCCCCCCGACCGCGGACCCGTCGGCCCTGCCCAGCGTCACGTGCGCGTGGACCCGGGGACCTTCCTCGGTGACCGAGAGGTTGCCGAGCAGCGACAGGACCTCGGTTTCCTCGTCGACGGGGATCCGGTCGTAGTCCTTCCGCTCCCGGTTCAGGAAGCCCAGCTCGGCGTCGGTGAACGCCCCGATGCCCTCCAGCCGAGCGGCCCGGATCCCGTGATCCCGGGCGAACGAGGTCAGGACCGCGACGAGCGCCTCGCCGCGATCGAAACGCAGGAGGTCCGTGCTCGGGTCGAGGCTCCGGTGCCTCAGGCCACGCTCTCCCAGGCCGAGACCTTCGGGTGGTCCTTGTCGACGGGGCCGACCTGTGCCGCGCCGCCGGGGGAGACGTAGCCCGCGATGTCCTCGCTGAAGAACTCGGCGTTGATCGGGGTGAACTCCCTCCACTCGGCCGGGACGTCGTCCTCGGCGAAGATCGCGGTCACGGGGCACACCGGCTCGCACGCCGCGCAGTCCACGCACTCGTCGGGCTGGATGTACAGCATCCGGCCGCCCTCGTAGATGCAGTCGACCGGGCACTCGTCCACGCAGGCCCGGTCCTTCACGTCGATGCAGGGCTCGGTGATCGTGTAGGTCATCCGTGTTCCTCCTCTAGGCGGGGGCCTGGAACCCGGCCACCAGGGGGTGGTCGGCCTCGACCGGGCCGACCTGGGCCGCGCCGCCCGGCGAGACGTACCCCGCGATCTCCTCGGTGAAGAACTCGGCGTTCGCCGCCGTGTAGGGCTTCCACTCGCCCGGGACGTCGTCCTCGTAGAAGATCGCCGTCACCGGGCACACCGGCTCGCAGGCCGCACAGTCCACGCACTCGTCGGGCTGGATGTACAGCATCCGCCCGCCCTCGTAGATGCAATCGACCGGGCACTCGTCCACGCAGGCCCGGTCCTTCACGTCGATGCAGGGCTCGGCGATCACGTAGGTCATGGCCTGTCCTCGGATTTCCCCAGTTTCGACCGTGCCAACCGTCCATATCAGTGTACCGTGGCCGGACGGCGTGCGCGAGGTCAGCGCTCCACAGCGGGGCTCGGAGCCGCGGCCATGATCGAGCCCATCAGCGAGGAGACCGGCTCCTGGGCCGGGACCGGATAGACCACCACGAGATCGGCCCCGGCGTCCCCCCAGGCCGCCAGGCGCTCCAGGGCCCGGTCGCGGTCGCCCCACACGCACAGGCTGCGGGCCATCTCCTCGGGTTTCGGGGCCATGCCCTCATCCTCGAGCTGACGCCGGTAGGCCGGCATCCCGGCGTACGGCTCGGCCGCCTCGGCGAGCGCGGCGAGGGCGTGCTCCTCGTCGTGGCCGAGGCAGGCCCTGACGTAGACGGCCACCGTGACCTCGGCCGGATCGCGGCCGGCGGCCTCGGCACCGCGAGCGACCTCCCGGCGGGCCCGGGCCACCCGGGCCGGCGGGCACCAGTTCAGCAGGACGCCGTCGGCGAGCCGCCCGGCAAGCTCGGCCATCGAAGGGCCGAGGGCCGCGAGGTACCGGGGGACACGCTCCCCCACCGCGACGGCGAGCGCCTCCAGACCCTCGGCCACGACCGTGACCCGGCGCTCGGGACCGCTCCCGACGCCGAGGATCGCCCGGCCGCCGGAGATCCGATCCAGGGTCACGGTCGCCACCGCGATCTTCGCCGGGCTCCGCTCGGCCAGCGTGACGACGCCGGTGGCCAGGCCGATCCGCTCGGTCCGCCTGGCCAGCGCGCCGAGCAGCGTGAAGGGCTCCCACACGCCGTGATCGGGGACCCACAGGGAGCGGTAGCCGGTTTCCTCGGCCAACGAGACGGCCGCGGCCAGGTCGTCGAAGGCCATTGGCTCCCGGGCCCATCCCCCCTCGCGGCGGTGGGCGGTGCTGCCGGCCAGCGCGACCGCGACGGCGGGTCGGTTGTCAGCGGCCATCGGCGCGTGTCATCGTCGCACGCCGTGCAGCCCGTTCGCTTCCGGACGGACGATGGGCTGGAGCTCGAGGGCGAGATCCGTCCCGCGGACGGGGTCCCTCGCGGCACCGCCGTGCTCTGCCACGCCCATCCGCGGCACGGCGGCAGCAAGGATCACCCGATCCTGTGGGCGATCCGGAACGACCTCGCGGCGAAGCGAGGGCTGACCGTGCTCGCGTTCAACTTCCGCGGGATCATGGGCTCCGAGGGGACGTACGGGGGCGGTGAGGCCGAGCTTCTCGACGCCGCCGCGGCCGTGGACCGGGTCCGGCTGGAGGCCGACGGGCCCACGCTGATCGTGGGGTGGTCGTTCGGGGCCTGGGTGGCGCTCCGCCACGCCGCCGCCGACCCGCGGGTGGCCGCGGCGGTCCTCATCGGCATGCCCGTGGCCCCGGCGGTCCGGTCGGAGCGGCGCCCGCTCCCCTCCCTCGGCGAGCTCGAGTCGCTCACGACGAGGGTGCTGTTCGTGACCGGCGACGGCGACGAGTACTGCCCGATCTCGGAGCTCCGGAACGTGGCGGCGTGGGTGCCGCACGGCGAGGTGCTGGCCCTGCCGGACACCGACCACTTCTTCTCCGGGAGGGAGCGGGACCTGGCGGAGCTGGTGGGGTCGTGGGCCGGGTCGGCGATTCAGACGTCGTAGCGCTGGGGCGGCCCCCGCCGGTCCCACCGCGAGGCCTGCCGCCACCACCGGTACCGAACCAGGAAGTAGCCGAGGAGGGCGATCCCCACCACGAACAGGATCAGGCCGAGGGCCACGCCGGCGGCGATCTCCAGCACCCCGCCGAGGGAGCCCGTGATGGCCGCGGCCACCAGAACGATGACGATCAGGAGGATCACGGGGTACACCATACTCGTCGTGACGATCGTGGTCGGGACCAGTGGATGGCAGTACCGGGACTGGAAGGGTCGGTTCTATCCGAAGGACGTCCCCCAGCGCGACTGGCTGACGTACTTCTCCGAGCGGTTCCCGGCCGTGGAGGTCAACAACACGTTCTACATGCTGCCCCGCCATGAGGTCTTCGACGGGTGGCGGGAGCGCTCCGCCGAGGGGTTCACGTTCGCGGTGAAGGCCAGCCGGTACATCACGCACATCCGCCGTCTCCGGGACTGCGGCGAGCCACTGGCGCGTTTCTGGGCGGGAGCCCGCCGCCTCGGCACGAAGCTCGGCCCCGTGCTGTTCCAGCTCCCGCCGAACCTGTCGGCCGACCCCGACCTCCTCCGAACGTTCCTGCGGCTCCTGCCCGGAGAGATGCGGGCGGCCTTCGAGTTCCGTCACCGGTCGTGGGAGGTGGACGAGGTCCACGAGGCCCTGCACCGGTCGGGGTGCGCCACGGTCCTGGCCGACCGGCCCGGCGCCCGGGTGCCGAGGATCCTCACCGGCGGGTGGTCGTACGTCCGCTTCCACCAGGGCCGCCGGGGCTCCCCCGGCTACGCCAGGGAGAAGCTCCGCCGTTGGGCCGACCGGCTGGTGGGGGCCGAGTCGTCGGAGACGTGGGTGTTCTTCAACAACGACCCCCGAGGCGCGGCGGTCCGGGACGCGGCCACCCTCACCGGCCTGTTGGCTTCGCGAGGCGCCCGGGTTCGTGGACCGGGTGACCGTTGGCGGTGACGACGGGAGGCCGGCGAAGGACCCCCCCGAGGCCCTACTCGTCGGCGGGCCGGGCGGTGGCCAGGCCGCGGATCTCCTCGACCACCTCGGCGTTCGCCAGCGTCGTGACGTCTCCCAGCTCGTGGCCCCGGGCGACGTCCCGGAGGAGCCGCCGCATGATCTTGCCGGAGCGGGTCTTCGGCAGGTCGTCGGTGAGGATGATGCCGTGCGGCCGGGCGATCTTCCCGATCTTGTGGGCCACGTGGTCCCGGAGCGCTGCGATCAGTGCGTCGTCGCCCGTCCGGTGACCCTTGAGCGTGACGAAGGCCACGATGGCCTGCCCGACATCGGGGTCCGGCCGGGACACGACCGCCGCTTCCGCCACGGCCTCGTGATCGACGAGGGCCGACTCGATCTCGTAGGTCGACAGGCGGTGTCCGGCCACGTTCATGACGTCGTCGATCCGGCCGAGGAGCCAGAAGTACCCCTCCTCATCCCGCTTCGCGCCGTCGCCGGTGAGGTATACGTCCGCCCCGAACCGGGAGAAGTACTGTTCGACGTACCGGTCGGGGTCGTTGTAGATCGTACGGAACTGGGCCGGCCAGGGACGCCGGAGCACCAGGTAGCCTCCCGTGTTCGGGGGCACCGAATCGCCCTGCTCGTTCACGACGTCCGCCTCGACGCCCGGGAACGGCCTCGTGGCCGATCCGGGCTTCATCCGGGTGATCCCGGGGAGCGAGGTGATGAGGATCATGCCCGTCTCGGTCTGCCACCACGTGTCGACGATCGGGCACCGCTCTTCCCCGATGTTCGTGTAGTACCACATCCACGCCTCGGGATTGATCGGCTCACCGACCGTGCCCAGGAGGCGAAGCGAGGACAGATCGTGCTTCGCGGGGTAGTCCGTGCCCCACTTCATGAACGAGCGGATCGCCGTCGGCGCCGTGTACAGGATCGTGACCCGGTGCCGCTCGACGATGGACCACCACCGGTCCTTGTCGGGGAAATCGGGGGCGCCCTCGTACATGATCCCGGTGGTGGCGTTCGCCAGCGGCCCGTACACGATGTACGAGTGCCCGGTCACCCATCCGACATCGGCCGCGCACCAGTACACATCGGTCTCGGGGTGAAGGTCGAAGATCATCCGGTGGGTCGCCGCGACCCCCGTGAGGTAGCCGCCCGTGGTGTGGGCGATGCCCTTCGGCTTCCCGGTGGTGCCGCTGGTGTACAGCAGGTACAGGAGGTCCTCGGCGTCCATCGGCTCCGGCGGACAGGACGCGGGGTCCTCGCTCTGGCCCTCGACCAGTCCTTCCATCCGGACATCCCGGCCCTCGGTCCACGGCACGTCCGCCCCCGTCCGCGCGGCCACGACCACGCGCTTCACGGTCGGCGCGTCCTCGAGAGCCTCGTCGGCGTTCTGTTTCAGCGGGACCCGCTGACCCCGGCGCCACCCCTCGTCCTGAGTGATCAGGACCTCGCACCGCATGTCGTTCAGCCGGTCGGCCAGCGCCTCGGCGGCGAAACCGCCGAACACCACTGTGTGAGGCGCCCCGAGCCTCGCGCACGCCAGCATCGCCACCGGGAGCGACGGGATCATGCCCATGTAGATCCCGACCGGCGTCCCCTTGCCCACCCCGAGCGAGCGAAGCCCGTTCGCCAGGCGAACGACGGCGTCGCGGAGCTCGGCGTATGTGATCGTCTCGGCGTCCCCCTTGGGCTCGCCCTCCCAGTGGTACGCCACCCGATCGCCGAGCCCGGCGTCGACGTGCCGGTCGACGCAGTTATGGGCGACGTTCAGCCTCCCGCCCTCGAACCACCTCACCCACGGGGGGTTCCAGTCGAGCACCCGATCCCACGGCTCGAACCAGTCCAGCCGCTCGGCCTGGCGGGCCCAGAACCCTTCGAGGTCGGCGGACGCCTCCCGGTACACGTCCTCGGTCCGGACCACGGCGCCTTCGCAGAACGCCGGTGACGGCTCGACGGTCCGGCGCTCCTCGAGCAGCGCGGCGATGTCCTGCTGCGGCTCCCCGCTCACACCCACCCCCCTGATCGGCGACGACGCATCAGCCTACCCCCGGGGCCGAGCGCGGCGCGACGCCCGCTACCGGAGGAAGGCCGGCACGTCCTCCAGGAGCCGGTGCGCGCCGATCGCCACGAGGTAGCCGGCGAGGAGGAGGAGGCCCGTGAACAGATGGAGCTTGATGTTCGACCCCATGGCCGAGAACATCAGCGCGTACGGTTCGTCGTAGTCGCGCCGAAGGGCCCGGGTGACCCGGACGGCGATCGGGATCGTGGCCAGCGCGATCAGCGTCGGCCTGGGGAGGATCCCCGCGACGGCCCCCACCCCGACCAGCGCGTACGTCAGCACGACGCTCCACGCGTACACGGAAACCACGGTCTCCTTCGACCACCGGACCGGGAGCGTTCGCTTACCCGCAGCGGAGTCCCCGGCCCGATCGGGGATCTCGTTCACGTACAGGACCAGGGCGATCAGGATCGCCACCGGGATCGACAGGTATACGGCCTCGAACGTGAAGCGTTCGGCCTGAACGAAGTACGCGCCGAGGAGCATGGTCGGCCCGAACCCCAACGCGACTGCGATCTCGCCGAGGCCGCGATGGACGAGCCGGAACGGCGGGGCCGTGTAGAAGACGCTGATAGCCACCCCGATGGCTCCGAGCCAGAACAGCGGCCAGAAGTCAGTCCGGACCGCCAGGTACAGCCCGATCCCCACACCCGCCAGGTAGAAGGCCACCGAGAACAGGGCGATGGTCCGCAGCCGCACGAGACCGTAGTGGACGACCCGGGAGCCTCCGCTGAACTGGGTCGGGGTGGTGTTCGCTGCGTCGGCCCCGGACGTCGTGTCGAACACGTCGTTGGCGATGTTCAGGCCGAGGTGCACGAACGAGCCGGCCAGGAGCGTGAGCCCCGCCAGGAACAGGCTCCACCGTCCGTCGAGGGCGGCGGCGGCCACCCCGAGCAGGATCGGGATCACGGTCGCGGTGAGGAACGGGGCCCGGGTCGTGCGGAGCGCCAGCCATCCGAACGACAGCCGCGGCCTGATCTCCGCCCCTCGCTCCCGCCCCAGCTCCCGCAGGTATCGATGGGCCTGGGGAACCGTCAGCTCCGAGTACTGGAAGAACGGGACCTTCTGCTCGTCCCAGGCGTGGGAGCGCTCAGGGGTCAGCTCGAGGCCCTGGTCGGTCCGCCGCAGCGACCCCCACAGCTGAACGTACCGCCGCTCGTCGTACCCGGTCTCCTGGGGGCGGATGTGGCTGACGATGAGGTTCACCTCGACGCCGGGCCGCGGGGCGACCTCCTCCCCGGCCGGGGGGATCAGCGTCACGACGCCGCGGTCGGCCTCAACGCGATAATCGGTGGCCACGCCGACCGGGTAGCCGTCCTCGCCGACGAACACCAGCACGGCGTGCTCGAACCCCTCCTCGATCACCCTGAGCAGGGCGGTGTCCACCGCCATCACGACACCCCGGCGAGCTCGTGCACCGTTGGGGGCCGGTCGGTCCGCCCCCCCTCCCACAGCAGCACTTTCCGAGGGGTGATCTCGATCAGGGCCCGCTCCCAGAACAAGGGCAGGGCCACCCGCTGCTTGTAGAACGGCTCGACGATCGGCTCCTTCTCGATCCACAGCGGGAGGATCCGCTGCCACGTCGTGTGGGGGTCGTCCTCCCGCACCACCGCGTCCCCGAGGACCGTGACCCGGTCTCTGAGCGGCTCGCCGTGGGTCGCCGTGAGGTCGGTGACCGCGATCGAGACCTTCGGGTTCGCCTTGACGTGATCGAGCTTCCGGGAGAACAGGATGCTCGAGTGGAGATAGATCTTCTCCCCGTCGTACAGGGGGATCATCGGGTGGGTGACCGGCCGCCCGTCGGCCCGGATAACCGTGAACTCGCACACCAGGGCCCGCCGGAGGGCGTCCTCGGCGGGCTCGGGCAGGGTGCCCATCGCCTCCTCCTTCGATCGCGCGTCTGCCCGAACTGTATCGCAGGCCTCAGTCGGTCAGGAACTCGTCGATCGCGTAGGGATCCCACTCCAGCAGCCAGGCCTCGGCGATCCGGCCGTCCCGGACGTGGTAGATCGAGGCGCCCCGCATCTTCACATCCCGGGGCCCCCGGCTGGCCCGCCGGTCGCTGAGGACGACCACGTGATCGTCGTTCGCCAGAATGTCGTGGACGTCGATCTCCAGGCCGCCGAAGGCCTCCTCCCACCGCTGGAACAGGCGCGTCAGGACCTCGGCCTTCCCGCGGTAGTCTCCCGACAGGGGGTTCCGGCCGGCGATGTGGAACGCGACGTCGTCGGCGAAGCAGTCGGCGATCCCGCCCACGTCCCGGGCCACCATGGCGTCGACGAAGCGCCGGACCACCGCCTCGTCCGGGTGAGACACGGCCTCAGAGGGGGACGTGGGAGAGGACCATGATGCGGGGCTCGGTCATCTCCTCCATGGCGTACCGGAGCCCCTCTCGCCCGTAGCCGGAGTCCTTCGTGCCGCCGTACGGCATCTGGTCGGCCCGGAAGGCCGAGACGTCGTTCACCACGACGCCGCCGACCCGGATCTCCCGGTGCGCCAGCATGGCCCGCTCGAGGTCACGAGTGAACACGCCGCCCTGGAGCCCGTACGGCGTGGCGTTCACCTCATCGATGGCCTGCTCGAACGTCTGGTACGGCGCCACCGTGGTCACCGGGCCGAAGATCTCCTCCCGGCACACCTTCATGTCGCGGCGGACGTTACCCAGGATCGTGGGGAGGTAGAAGGGGTCCTGCCGCTCGCCGCCGCTGAGGACCTCGGCGCCGTCCGCAACGGCCTCCTCGACGAACGACGCCACCTTGTCGAGGGCCCCGGCGTCGATCAGCGGGCCGACGTCGGTGGCCTCGTCCATGGGGTCCCCGACCTTGAGGCTCTCCACCTGCTTCACGAACCGGGTCACGAACTCGTCGTAGACCTCGGACTGGACCAGGACCCGCTGGACCGCGATGCACGACTGGCCGGCCTGGTAGTAACCGCCGACCGCGCACCGCTCTGCGGCGTGGTCCAGGTCGGCGTCCGAGTGGACGATCACGCCGGCGTTGCCACCGAGCTCCAGCGTGAAATGCTTGCGCGGGTCGAGCGACTTCAGCTTCCACCCCACCGGGCTCGAGCCGGTGAACGAGACCTTGGCGATCCTCGGGTCGGTCACCAGCGGCTCGGCGCGGGCCCCATCGAGCGGCAGGACGGAGACCATGCCCTTCGGGAGGTCGGTCTCGTCGAAGAGCTCGGCCAGGAACAGCGCTCCCAGCGGGGTCGCCGAGGCTGGCTTCACGATGACCGGCGCGCCGACCGCCAGCGCCGG
>JBQGDK010000031.1:0-1779 GCA_052039025.1 Actinomycetota bacterium | reverse complement strand
GCGGCCAGCACGTCGTTGTCGAGGCGGTCGCCGACCATCGCGCACCGTGAGGCGGGGACACCGGCCTCCCGGAGCGCGTGCTGGAAGATCCCCGGGTCGGGCTTCTCCACGCCCAGCTCGCCGGACACGGCCCAGAGCTCGAAGTAGCGGTCGATGCCGTCCCGACGCATCGTGTCCCGGATCCACGGCTCCTGGTTCGCCAGCACGCCGAGTCGGTACTCGGCCACCAGGGTCTCCAGCGCCGGCCGGACGTCGGGCTGCAGCGACTCCGGTGGGTACGCCCACAGGTCTCGGCCCCGTGCCACGACCCCGGGGTACTCGTCCTCGTCGACGAAGAGCATCGCCAGCCGACGGGTGAACGGCCCGCGCTGATCGGCCCGGCACGCCTCGAGCTCGGCCCAGAACGCGGCCTCGTCGACCCCCGGCCGGAGCTCCCGGATCGCCGCCAACAAGCCCTCGTAGTACGGGCGGTCGCCGTAGAGCGGGCCGCCGACGTCGAGGAACACCACGTCGAGGTGGTCGCTCACGCGGCCCTCCGGGACCGGAGCGCCTCGAACTGGGCGGGATCCGTGGTCACCGTACCGAGCCGGACCGGGTCGAACCGCGTGCCGTGGCAGTCCGACGACCCGGTGGCCGCCAGGCCGAACCGCCGGGCCATGGCCCGGTAGCGGGCCTCGGCGCCGGGCGGATGGTCCGGGTGGGCGCACTCGATCCCGTCGAGGCCGGCCTCGGCCGTCTCCTCGATCACATCGTCGGGAACTCCCAGGCCCTCGCGGTGGAGACCCGGATGAGCCACCACGGCCAGGCCGCCGGCCCTGTGGATGAGCCGGACCGCGTCGACCGGGTCGAGGGCGTGCTTCTCCACGTAGGCCCGGCCGCCGTCCTTGATCAGGTCGGGCGTGAACGCGTCCTCGATCGTGTCGACCACACCGGCCTCCACGAGCGCCTGGGCGATGTGGGGCCGGACGATGTTCTTCCCCTCGGCGATGTCCCGGACCCGATCGAACGAGATCGGGTGGCCGAGCTCCTGGAGCTTCCGCACCATGGCCTCGCCGCGGAGGAACCGGTCGTCGCGGAGCCGCCGGAGCTCCGTCTGGAACTCCTCGTGTTCGAGGTCGACCCAGTACGCCAGCACGTGGATGCCGTGTCCCTCCCGGACCGTGGAGAACTCGACGCCGGGGACGATCTCAGGCCCGTCCTTCGCCGCCGCCGCGGCGGCCCGGGGGATCCCCTCGGTGGAGTCGTGGTCGGTCACCGCCAGGACCGTCAGCCCCCGCTCCCCGGCCAGGGCGACGAGCTCCTCGGGGGTGAACGTGCCGTCGGAGAAGGTGGTGTGGGCGTGCAGGTCGATCACGGCGGCCACTGTATCGAATGGATCGGCCCGGTCGTCCACAATAGAGCCATGCCGACCAGGCTCGACCGGCTGGTGGCGGCCACCCCGGCCACCCGGGACCGGTACGTCGACTTCCTCCGGGGCCTGAGCATCCTGGTGGTGGTGGTCGGCCACTGGCTGATCGGGGTGATCTACTGGGAGGATGGCGTGATCGGCTCGACCAGCGCGATCGGCCGGACCCCGTGGCTGTGGATCGCCACCTGGTTCCTGCAGGTCATGCCGATCTTCTTCTTCGTCGGCGGCTTCTCGAACCTGGTCACGTACCGGGCCTTCCGGCGGCGGGGCGACTCGACGTGGGCGTTCGTCCGGACCCGGGGGGGGCGGGCGGGGCCGCCCCCCCCAGGGTGTTGGTGGGGGGTGGGGGGGGTGAAGGTGGGCCCCCACAA
>JBQGDK010000030.1:0-1804 GCA_052039025.1 Actinomycetota bacterium | reverse complement strand
CGTCCGGAGCTGTCGCTCCCGGTCGATGAGTGCCTCCTCGTACGTGCGCGATGCGTTCCGGACCGAGGAAGGCTTGTCGCTCTTGTCGATCTCGAAGACGCCGGGGTTGCCCGGCCACGGGGGGAAGGTGGCGGCGGCGTGACGGGCGGCCGGATCGGCCGGGTCGTGCGGTGCGTACGGGGCCACCAGCACGAACCAGGGACGCTGGTCGTTCGACTCCCAGTCGTCGAGGAGGCCGAGGACGTAGTCGCGGATGAAGTCGGTCGAGTACTCGGGCACGGTCTGGACGGTCCCGTCCACGTTGAACCGGCCGTCGAAGTAGCCGCTGTTCTCGGGCCGCAGGAGCGCCCACCGGTCGAAGTGGGGCGGGTTCGCCTCGACCGGCCACAGGTTCAGGAACTTGCCGGCCAGTGCGGTCCGGTACCCCGCGTCCCTCAGGGAGCGCTGGATCGTGGACCCGTGGTCGAGGAGGGCGTGATCCGCGTTCGTGCGAACGCCGTTGTTGTGGTTGAACCGGCCGGTCATGATGGCGGCCCGCGACGGGCAGCACAGCGGCGTCGTGGCGAACGCCTCGGTGAACGTGGTGCCGCCCTGGGCGAACCATCCGAGCGTGGCCGGCATGTGCTCGAGCGTGTCCATGGCCCGCTGGTCGTCGGTGAGGAAGACGATCACGTTCGGCCCGGTCGCCTGGCCTGCCGCCTGGTCGGGGGCCCGGAGGATCGGGAGCAGGGCGAGCGCGGCGACCGCGGCACCGATGCGGGCGTGACGGAGCACGGAGGCAACCCTATCGAGCGAGGGCGAAGCCGGTCAACGGGGGCCGATCAGACGGCCCGCTGGACCTTGCCGGCCTTGAGGCACTTGGCGCACACGTTCACGCGACGGGGAGCCCCGTTCACCACGGCCCGGACCCGCTGGACGTTCGGGTTCCACCGCCGGTTCGACCGGCGGTGCGAGTGGGAGACCTTCATCCCGAAGCCGGGACGCCTCCCGCATATCTCGCAGACCGATGCCATGGCCCAGCCAGGGTAGCAGACGACCCGTCCGTCAGATGCTGGCGGGGACCGCGATCCCTCGCAGGTCGAATCGTTCCTTGATCCGCTGGCGGAGGAGGCGCTCCAGCGAGTTCCGCCTGGTCGGCTTGACCTCGGCCGTCACCCGGAGGACCACGTCCTTCTCGCCGACGCCCTCCACGCCGAGGACCTCGGGGCCGCTGAAGAACGATCCCCGCAGGTCCGGGTCCTCGCCCAGCTCCTGGAACAGCTCCTCGAGAACGTCCCGCACCCGGTCGAGGTCCTCGGTGTACGCGACCCGGACATCGACGATGGCCCGGGCCCAGCCTCGCGAGCGGTTGCCCACCATCACGATGTTCCCGTTCGGGATCGTGTGCCGGGTGCCGTCGAACGCCCGGAGGTCGGTCGTTCGGAGGCTGAGCCTCTCGACCTTCCCGGTTACCTGCTGGGATCCCACCGCGACCTGGATGAGGTCGCCCACCCCGAACTGGTCCTCCAAGAGGATGAAGAACCCCGAGAGGAAGTCCCGGACCAACGACTGCGCGCCGAAGCCCAACGCCACGCCGACGATCCCGGCGCCGGCGATCAGCGGACCGAGGTTGACGTTGAACTCCCCGAGCAGCACGAGGATCGTGAGCGTCCACACCGCGACCCGGACGACGTAGGTGACGGCTTGGGTCAGCGTGGCGGCCCGCTGCAGGCGCAATTCCTCTGTGGCGCCCTCGGCCGCCTCGAGCCGGCGCTGCATCCGGCGGACCGCGACCCTCGCCAGGAGGAGGAGGACGACGCCTCCC
>JBQGDK010000029.1:0-9002 GCA_052039025.1 Actinomycetota bacterium | reverse complement strand
GTTCGACCGCAAGATCCGGGCGCTGGGCAGCTTCATGGCCCTCCTCCATGCCCAGGTCCCTCCGGATCTGGCCTCCCCGTCGCTCCGCGACGCGCTGGCCGGGCTCCGGCTGGGCCGATGGGTCCGGCGGCTGGGCGGCCCAGCGAACACCCGAGAGGCGCTGCGGGTCCTACCGATGGCGGTAGCCGACCTGGCGGCCGATCACCTTGGATCCGATCTCCTCCGGGCAGCGGTCGCCGCGCGAGGGGTGCACCTCACGGCGATGGGGCCCCGGTCGGCCGGCACGGCCATGGTCCTGCTCGACGAGGCCGCCGCCCGGGGCTCCGGGGCCGCCGGCCGGGCCACGACGGCCGTGGGCGGGCCCGGGGCGCTGTCCGAGGCGCTGGCCGGGGCGGCCACGGCGGCGGGTGCGGAGATCCGGCTCGGGGCCGAGGTCGCGGCGATCCGCGACCGGCGGGGCGCGGTGACCGGCGTGGCTCTGGCCTCGGGCGAGGAGGTCGACGCCCCGGTGGTCGTCTCGGGCGCCGACCCGAAGGCCACGCTCCTCGGACTGGTCGATCCGGTCGCGATCGGGCCGAGCCTGTCCTGGGAGGTGGAGAACCTCCGCACGCCGGGGACCGCGGCCAAGGTGAACCTGGCGCTCGACGGGCTCCCGAGGTTCAACGGCGTCGAGCCGGAGCGTCTGCACGGCCGGATCGTGGTCGCGGGCGGCGTCGACGACCTCGAGCGCGCCTTCGACGCGTGGAAGTACGGCGAGGTGGCCGACGCGCCGTACCTCGAGGCCACCATCCCCACGCTGCTCGACGCCTCGCTGGCGCCCCGGGGCGCCCACGTGATGAGCGTCGTGGCCCAGTGGGTGCCGTACGAGGAGGAGGACGTCGATCGCGTCGGCGATCTCGTTCTGAAGCGCCTCGAGGGGGTGGCCCCGGGCATCACCGGCCTGGTGCGGGAGCGGCAGGTGCTGCTCCCCCGCCACCTCGAGCGAGAGTACGGCCTCACCGGCGGCCATCCGCTCCACGTCGAGCCCGGCCTCGACTCCTTCTTCGCCTGGCGCCCCATCCTCGGGTACGCCCGCTACCGGATGCCGGTGCGCGGCCTGTACCTGTGCGGCTCGGGGGCCCACCCCGGTGGCGGGGTCACCGGCGGGCCCGGCGCCAACGCCGCCCGGACGATCCTGGCCGACCGCCGCGCCCCGCGCTCCTAGGCGCGCTTCCGCGGCGGGTCGAAGAACGGGAGTGGCGCCACCTCGGCCCGGATCCGGCGGCGCCGCGCCTCCACGGTCCACTCGATCTCCAGCCGTGTGCCGGCCGGCTCGTACGGCGCCAGGACCGAGGCGAGCGCGATGTTCCGCTTGAGCGTCGGGCTCCAGGTGACGCTGGTGGCTCGGCCGACCTGTCGTCGACCCTCGTAGACGGGCACCGCGGTCCGGGAGGCGGCCGCCGGGACCTCGGGCGTGAGGCCATACGACAGGTGGAGCCGCTCGAACTCGTCCCAGTCGATGGCCAGCCCGACCAGCCGCCGGGACGGCCCGCCTGCCCCGGCCTCGGCCTCGAGGGCCCGCCGGCCCACGTAGTCGGCCTCCTTCGTGAAGCTCGTGAACCGTCCCAGGATCCCGAGCTCGAACGGCGAATACGTCCGCTCGGGGATCAGGGCGTGCCGCGAGCTCGTGTAATCGACGTCGATCAGGATCAACCCGGCCTCGATCCTGGCGACGTCCAGGGCCAGCATCCCGGCGGGCCGGGCCGCGTGAGCCCTTCCCGCCGCGACCAGGGTGTCCCACAGCTCGACGGCCCCGTTCGCCTCGACCCAGAGCTCGTACCCGAGGTCGCCGGTGTACCCGGTCCTGGTCACGTCGATGGAGAGGTCCCCGATCCGGGAACGGCGCTCCCGGAAGTAGCCGAGGTCGTCCCAGCCCTCGCCGGTGACGTCCTCGAGGAGCGCCCTGGACCGGGGTCCCTGGACCGCCAGCGCAGCCAGTCGCTCGGTGATTTCCTCGACCTCGACGTCGAGCCCCCGGGCGTTCATCCGCAGCCACCGGACGTTCGGCTCCGCCGCCGTCCACCGGAACGTCCCGTCGCTCAGGTTCGTCACGGTGCCGTCGTCGACGACCTTGCCGTCTTCGTCGCACCACGATGTGTACACGACCTGGCCCGGTCGGATCTTCGTGGCGTCGCGGGTGATGACCCGATCGACCAGTCGGACGGCGTCCCGCCCCGACACCACGTACTTGTAGAGCGGAGAGACGTCGATCAGCGCCACGGCCTCGCGGATCGCGTTGTACTCGATGTCATGGTGGTCCGCGTACGCGCTCGCGGCGAAGTACCCCGACCACTCGCGCCACTGCTGCTTCACGTTCAGCGGCGCGGTCCGCTCGTGGAAGGCCGTCCCGATGCTCACCCGAGGAGCCTACCCCGCCGGAGCCGACAGCTCGGCCCTGATCTCGGCCCGGCGGGCGCTCAGCTCGGAGATGGCCATGGCCACCAGGACCAGGAGCGCGCCGATCCACTGGTGCGCCAGCAGGCGTTCGTCGAGCCAGACGTACGCGAGGGCCGCCGCGGCCACCGACTCCCCGGCCAGGATCACCACGGCCCGGGTGGCGGTGATGGTCCGCTGGGCCACGACCTGAAGCGTGTAGGCCACCCCGGAGCCCAGGACCCCCGTGATCAGCAGCATCAGCCACACCTCGCCGGTGTCAGGCGTCCGGGCCTCGGTCGGCGCCAGCGCCAAGAGGTGGAACCCCGCCGTGGCCCCCATCTGAGCCAGCGAGAGCAGCACGCTCGGATGCCGCCCGGCGAAGTGGCCCACCGCCACCGCGTGGCCCGCCCAGACCACCGCCGAGGCGAGCACGAGGAGATCACCGGCCCGGGGCTGGAGGTCGTCGAGCCCGGGCACCGACAGGAGCGCCATCCCCAGGACCGACACGAGGGCGGCCGCCCACGCCGCGCCCCGGGCCCGCCGGCGGAACAGCGCCAGGCCGAGCAGCGGCGTGAACACCACGTACAGGCCGGTGATGAACCCCGCGTTGGTGGCCGTGGTCCGGGCCAGGCCCTCGGTCTGGAGGACGTAGGCCACGAAGATCAGCGCCCCCAGGAGGATCCCCGGCCCCACGACCCTCCGGAGGGCCCCGCGGGTGAGCTGACCCCGGGCGACGATCGGCACCGCGGCCAGGATCGTGACGAACCCCAAGAGACGCGTCCAGAACATGAACGGGAACACCCCGATCGCCTCGAGGCCGACCTTGGCGGCGGGGAACGTCGCGCCCCACAGGATCGGCGTGAGGAGGAGGATCACGCCCATGTCGAGCCGGCGTCGCTCGCTCATCAGGCGAAGGGTACGGGAGCGGGCGGGCCCCCGGTCAGGGCTCGAGCCGCTCCATCGCGACTCGCATCTCCCCGACCATGCGGACGGGGATGGCGCCGACCAGCGCCCCGAGGCCCTCGCTGCCCTCGGCCCGGGTGGTGAGGTCGAACCGGCTCGTCAGCTCGGAGCGCACCATCTCGCCGGGGGCGAGCCAGGTGGTCTGCTCCTGCTCGAGCTCCCCTCGGTACGAGATCCGGTCGGGGAGGCCTTCGACCTCGGCGAAGCCCCCGTTCGTCCCCTCGAGCTCCCGGCCGAGCTCGGCCAGCTCGGCCAGCTCGACGGTCCAGTCGACCGCCGAGGTGATGTCGCTCTCGATCAGCGCGGCCCGGACCGGCCCGACGTCCTCGTAGCGGACGAGCTCGCTCTCCGAGTGGATCCGGATCTGACCCTCGCCGAAGGGCAGGGGCTGCTCGACATCCTTCTCCCACTCGTCGCCGGGGCCCACCGGGCCGTCCGGAAGGAGCGGGAAGCTCTGCATGCCGGGGATCCCGCCGGTGGCGGCGGGATCCCCCAGGCCCGCCTGGAGCGCCTGGGGCACGGGCCGGCCGTCGACCTCCCGGATGCTCCCGTCCGCCCCGATCACCATCCGGATCTCGGTCTCGGGGGTTGGGGGGACCGGCCGGCCGGCGAACGTGCCCGACAGATCCTCGACCCCGACGTCGATCGTGGCGGCCCCGTCCGGGTCGACCTCGACCACGCGGTAGGAGACGGTCTCGGCGAGCTCCCCGTCGATGGGCAGGTCCGCCAGGGCGGTGTCGACCCTCCCGTCGATCGAGAGCGTGACCCGGTAGCGATAGGTGGCTCCCTCTTCGAAGCCGAGTGCCAGGGCCACGTCCGGGCCCCGCGGGCGGGTGAGGACGAAGAACCCGCCGGCGGTCAGCGCGGCGGCCAGCGCGACCACCACGACGACGCGCCAGGGCCGTCGTCTCGGGGGCGCGGCCTCGGGAGCGTCGACGGCCGCGGTCGGCTCGGTCATCTCCTCAGCGAGCGTACACCTCGCGCCCGCGGGAAACCGTGAGGACCGGCCGGAGACCTCGGACGTCCTCGGCCTCGACGGGGTCGATCTCGAACGCGGCCAGGTCGGCGGCCGCGCCGGGCTCCAGCCGCCCCTTCTTCTCGAGGTGCGCCAGGCGAGCCGCCCCGACCGTGCACAGTCGGATCGCTTCGAGCCGATCCATCCGCTGCCGCGGATCGTGGTGGTGCTCCAGGGCCCACATGGCCAGCATCGGGTCGAGCGGGGTGACCGGGGTGTCCGACCCGGCCCCCACTTCGATCCCGCGGGCCACGGCGGTCCCGAACGGGTTCATCGAGGCGGCCCGCTCCTCGCCCAGCCGGAGCTCGTACATCCCCCCGGGGTGACCCCAGGTCAGGTCGAACGCGGGCTGGATCGAGATCGCCAGCCCGAGGGCGGCGGCCCGCTCCACCTGGCTCTCCGAGGCCATCTCGAAGTGCTCCAGGCGGTGTCGCCGGGCGCGGAAATGCCGTCGCTCGCGGGTGCCGAGCGCGCCGTAGACCCGCTCCCAGACCCGGAGGGCCTGCTCGATGGCGGCGTCGCCGATCACGTGGAGGCCGGTCTGGAGCCCGGCGAGGTGGGCGTTGTGCAGGAACTCGGCCAGCTCGTCGTCGTCGTAGGCGAGCGAGCCGCGGCCGTCGGCGTCGGCGTACGGCGTCGACAGCGCCGCGGTGTGAGCGCCGATCGACCCATCGAGGAACAGATCCCCGCCGATCCGCTGCTGACCCAGGTCGCCGACCACCCAGGGCATGTCGCGATCGGCCACGTAGGTGACCAGATCGACCGGCAGGTCGGGGGCGTGCCCGAGGAGCACCTCCACGTCCCGGCGCCCCCGCTTGTCGGGGATGGCCATCTCGTGGACGCACGTGACGCCGCGGGAAGCCGCGAGCCCGGCCGCCCGCAGCTGGGCCTCCTGGATCACCCGGTCCGGAAGCGTGTCGAAGTACCACAGCTGGGCCATGGCGTTCGCCTCGTCCCGCAGCCGCCCGGTCGGCTCGCCGGCGGCGTCGCGCTCGACCCCCTCGAGCCCCTCCACGGTCGCCGCGCCGAGCGCGGCCGTGTTGGCCACGCTGACGTACCCGTCCGCGCGCACCAGCAGGACGGGACGCTCCGGCGCCAACCCGTCGAGATCACCACACGTCGGGAGCTCCGGGTCGGGCCACCCGGTCTCGTCGAAGCCCTGCCCGAGCACAGCCTCGCTTCCCGGATGGGCCCGGACCCGCTCCAGCGCCTCCTCCCTCGACCGGGCGCCCGACAGATCGAGGCCGGCCATGACCATGCCGGTCCCCGACAGGTGGACGTGGGCGTCCACGAAGCCCGGCACGATCGTGGTCCCGGGGAGATCGACGGTCCGATCGGCGGGGGGCGGCTGCCCCCCGCCGACCCGCTCCACGTGCCGGTCGTCGACCAGGACCCACTCGCCCCCCGGCGGGAAGGTCATGGTTCGGACGCGCGCGGCCCGGTACAGGGTCTTCACCGGCGCGGCGATTGTACCGGCGCCTCACCCCCGGGAACCGCCGAGCCACCGGAGGCTCGGTCCCGCCTCGAGGAGCGCGGTCTTCGCCGAAGCCAGGCGGAGGCCCAGCCGGTCGAGCGGCCCCAGGAGACGCTCGACGACCTCGGCGGCGCGACGTTCCGAACGGACCGAGATCAGGTAGTCGTCCACCCACCGCAGGAACGGGCGGCCGTCGAGAACGTGGTCCACGGACGCCAACATCGCGTTCGCCATGACGGCGGCGCCGGGGGGACCGATCGGGAGGCCGGCGTACCCCTCGCTCCCCCAGCCGTCGAGGAGATCGGCGGCCGCGCCCGCGGTGTCGGACGCCACGCCCAGCCGTCGGAGCGCCCCGAAGAGGACCTCCGGCCGGACGCACGGGTAGAACTCGGCCACGTCGGTCCGCAGGACCAGCGGGCCCGGCAGGGCCCCGGCCAGGCGGCGGGCCGCGAGCAGCGAGGGACGCAGCGGCCTCGTCCGCCACGACGGCCACGGCCCCATCGCCCGGTTCGCCAGCACCGACGGGGACAGTCGGGGCTCCACGATCGCGGCGACCCGGCCGGCCAGGCGGTGCCACGTGATGCGGTCACGGTCCGACAGCTCCGCCATGCGGCGCCGGCCTCCGCTGGGCTTCGTCGTCCAGCGGGAGCGGATCGGATCGACGCGCGTCGGCAACGAGACCTCCCCGGCCCGGGGGAGGCGCGGCCGACGCCGTTTCTACACCCGGAGAGACGGGTCGGCCATCCCCCGGCCGGGGGGTCCTGTCATCCCCCGGCGATGCCGGCCAGCTCGCGGAGGAGGATCGCCTCGGCGACGCAGCCCTTCCGGAAGTCCTCCAGGAGCAGGCTCTCGTTCGCCCCATGAGCCCGGCCGTCCGGGTCCTCCACGCCCACCAGGAGGATCGCGGCATCCGGGAACGTGTCGGCGAAGGCCTTCACGAACGGGATCGCCCCGCCCGACCCGATGTCGACCGCGTCGGCGCCCCAGCCCGCCCGGAAGGCCCGCCGGGCGGCGTCGAACACCGGCCCCCGAGCCTCGACCGCGTACGGCCAGGCCGAGGCGCCGGGCGAGACCGTGACCCGGGCGCCCCAGGGCGCGTTCCCCTCGAGGTGACCGACCAGCGCGGCCATGGCCCGATCGGGCTCCTCGCCCGGTGCCACCCGAAGGCTGACCTTGGCCCGGGCCACCGGCACCAGCACGTTCCCGGCCTCCCGGATCCGAGGAGCGTCGATGGCGAGCACGGCGACGGCCGGGCGGGTCCACAGCCGCTCGGTCAGCGCGCCATCGCCGATCGCCTCCACGCCATCGAGCGCGCCGGACTGCTCCCGGAGCTCGGCCTCGGTCAGGTCGAGCGGGTCTGCCCGGCCGGAGTGGAGGCCCTCGATCGCCACGTTGCCCCGGTCGTCGTGGAGCGTGGCCAGCAGGCGAGAGAGCGTCGTCAGCGCGTCCGGGAATGGGCCTCCGTGCATGCCGCTGTGGACGGCATGGTCGAGCGTCCGGACCTCGACCTCGCAGTCGACCAGCCCTCGGAGCCGCGTGGTCAGGCCGGGGACGCCGGCCCGCCAGTTCGTGGCGTCGGCCAGCACGATGACGTCGGCGGCGAGGTCGTCCCGGAACCGCCCCAGGAAGCGATCGAGGTTCGGCGAGCCGGCCTCCTCCTCCCCCTCAACGAACACCTTGACCCCCACGGGCGGGGCCGAGTCGTGGGCCAGCACGGCGGCCTGGTGCATCGCGATGCCCGCCTTGTCGTCGCAGGAGCCGCGGCCGAACAGCCGCCCGTGTCGCTCGGTCGGCTCGAACGGCGGGGACTCCCAATCCGCCTCGTCGCCGGCCGGCTGGACGTCGTGGTGGGCGTACAGGAGCACGGTGGGTGCGCCGTCCGGCGCCGGGTGCTCCCCGAGGACCGCCGGGGGGACGCCGTCGAGCTCGAGCAGCCGCACGCCGTGGAGGCCGGACGCCTCGAGGATCTCCGCGGTCGCCACCGCCGACTCGCGGACCGGCTCCGGATCGAAGCCGGGGAACGACACGGAGGGGATGCGGATCAGTCGCTCCAGGTCGGCCCGCACCCGCGACAGGTGTTCCTCGACGGCCGCTCGGAGGTCCTTCACGCCGGAGGAGCGTACCAGCCGGGTCGGGGGTCGGCGGCAAGCAGGCCGTACAGGTAGCCGTCGTAGGCGCCTTCCGGGAGCGGACACCCGCCGCGCAGCGTCCCCTCCCGCCGGAACCCCAGCTTCTCGGCCACTCGCTGACTCCTCAGGTTCTCCACGCCGGCCCGGAGCTCGATGCGGTCCAGCCCCACGGTGTCGAGCCCGAATCCCACGACCGCCCTCCCCGCCTCGGTGGCGTAGCCTCGGCCGGCTCGATCGGATGCCACCCAGTACCCGAGCTCCCCCAGCCGCCGCACGGGGATCGGCACCTCGAGCCCCACGGCGCCCGCGATGCCCCGGTCGTCCCGGATCGCGAAGTGGTACGCCACGCCCTCCTCCCACTCCTCGGCGGCGCCCTCGGCGAACGCCCTGGTGGAGCCGGGATCCGTCTCGGCGGCCCAGAACATCCACCGCCGGAGCTGCCTGATGGAGGCCTCGGTGGCGAGCCACAGGCCATCGGCGTGCTCCGGGCCGATCGGTTCGAGCCGGAGTCGGTCGGTGTCGAGAGCGATCCGCTCGATCACGGTCCGAACCGCTCCTGGAGCGCGCGCCGGAGGCCCGGCTCCGACCGCACCAACTCGAGGGCGGTGGCGGCGTGGTCCGGTGCGAGGCCGGAGCCGATCACCATCGTCACGTCCTTCCCGAGGCCCTCGGCCGTCAGCGCGGCCGCCGGGAACGAGGTGGCCATCGAGAAGAAGTAGACGGTCCCCCCATCCTCGGCCACCAGGATCGACGCGGCCTCGGTCCCGGGCACGTTGACGCAGTTGACCACGAGATCCGCCACCCCGCCTCGGTGCTCGCCGAACGCCTCCCGCGAGGCCTCCAGCGAGCCGACGGGGTCGGTGGCGTCGGCGACCACGACCTCCTCGAAGCCGAGCCGCCCGACCGTGGCGGCCTCGGCCCGGTCTCGGACCAGACCCAGCACGCGGCCGGACCGCCCGCGAGCGGCGACCATCGACAGGAGGCCGGACTTCCCCGCGGCGCCCAG
>JBQGDK010000028.1:0-18752 GCA_052039025.1 Actinomycetota bacterium | reverse complement strand
AGATGGTCATGCCCGGGGACAACGTGGAGATGACGGTGCAGCTCGAGAAGCCCATCGCCATGGAGGAGGGCCTCCGGTTCGCCATCCGGGAGGGCGGCCGGACCGTGGGGGCCGGACGCGTGACGAAGGTCACGAAGTAGGGAGGAACGGTTGGCGGGACCGAAGATCAGGATCAAGCTCCGGGCCTACGACCACGAGCTGCTGGACAAGGCCGCGGGGCAGATCATCGAGCACGTGCAGCGCACCGGCGCGCGCGTGGTCGGTCCCGTCCCCCTGCCCACCGAGCGGTCGATCTACACGGTGATCCGCTCGCCCCACAAGGACAAGGACAGCCGCGAGCACTTCCAGATGCTGACCCACAAGCGGCTGATCGACATCCACGAGGCCACCTCGAAGACCGTGCAGGAGCTCCAGCGGCTGAACCTGGCCGCGGGCGTGGATATCGAGATCAAACTGTGATGTCGAAGGGGATCCTCGGCGAGAAGCTGGGCATGACCCAGGTGTTCACGGACGAGGGGCGGGCCGTCCCGGTGACCGTGATCAAGGCCGGGCCGTGCCGCGTGGTCCAGGTGAAGACGCCCGAGCGCGACGGCTACGCGGCGGTCCAGCTCTCGTACGGCGCCCGGAAGCGGGCGGGGAAGCCTGCGGCCGGCCACTTCGCCAAGGCCGGCATCGACGAGCCGGCCCGTCACCTCGTGGAGCTCCGCACCGACGAGGAGTTCGAGCCGGGGCAGGAGATCACCGCCGCGATCTTCGAGCCGGGCGAGCGCGCCGACGTCGTCGGGGTCTCCCGCGGCAAGGGCTTCGCCGGCACGATGAAGCGGCACGGCTTCGGCGGCCTCCCGGCCTCGCACGGCACCGAGCGGAAGCACCGGAGCCCCGGGGCCATCGGCGCCTGCGCCACCCCCTCGAGGGTGTTCCGAGGCACCAGGATGGCCGGTCAGATGGGCAACGTCCGGGTCACCGTGTTGAACCTCGAGGTGGTGGAGGCCGACGCCGAGCGCGGCCTCCTCCTGCTCAAGGGCGCTGTGCCCGGGCCCGTCGGTGGGCTCGTGATGGTTCGGTCCAGCGTGAAGGCCGGCAACGGGGAGGTGGGGGCCTGATGGCCAAGGTCCAGGTCCGGGACGCCGCCGGCAAGAAGGTCGGCGAGCTCGACCTCGATCCCGGCGTGTTCGACGTGACCGTGAGCGTGCCGGCGATGCACCAGGTGGTCACCGCCGGCCTGGCCGCCCAGCGCGCCGGCACCCACTCGACGAAGACCCGGGCCGAGGTCTCCGGCGGTGGCCGGAAGCCGTGGCGCCAGAAGGGCACGGGGCGGGCCCGGCACGGCTCGATCCGCTCCCCGATCTGGGTCGGCGGCGGCATCGCGCACGGCCCCAAGCCTCGCGACCACGCCATCCGGGTGCCGAAGAAGATGAAGCGGCTGGCCCTCCGCTCGGCCCTGACCTCGGCCGCCCGGGAGGAGCGCGTTCTCGTCGTCGACGCCCTGTCGTTCGAAGGGCCGAGCACGAAGGGCGCCCTCGACGTCCTGGACGCCCTGGATCTCGGAGGGCAGATCCTGCTGGTCCTGGCCGGCCCCGATGCGGCCGTCGAGAGGTCGTTCCGGAACCTGCCGAACGTTCGGATGTGCTACCCGGGGAACCTGGGCACGCACGAGGTGCTGTACGCGGACTGGGTGCTGTTCACCAGGGACGCGATCGAGGCGGTGATGTCGTGAAGGGCCCCCGGGACGTGATCATCCGCCCGATGGTCTCGGAGAAGTCCTACGCCGGCCTCGAGCTGAATCGGTACATGTTCCTGGTCGACCCGAGGTCGAACAAGACCGAGATCAAGGAGGCGGTTCAGGCGATCTGGAACGTGCGGGTCGTGAGCGTGAACACGATGAACCGCAAGGGCAAGGAGAAGCGGTACCGCTACACGAAGGGCACGAGGCCCGACCAGAAGCTGGCCGTGGTCACGCTGGCCGAGGGCGACTCGATCGAGATCTTCGAGCAGAAGTAGGGGATGACGTGGCGCTGAGGAAGTACAAGCCGACGACGCCGGGACGGCGGGGGTCCTCGGTCTCGGACTTCTCCGAGATCACTCGGGGCCAGCCCGAGCGCGGCCTGGTCCGGAAGCTGACCAAGAAGGCCGGCCGGAACGCGCACGGGCGGATCACCACGCGGCACCGCGGCGGCGGGCACAAGCGCCGCTACCGGGTGATCGACTTCCGTCGGAACAAGGACCGCGTGCCCGCGACCGTGGCGCACATCGAGTACGACCCGAACCGGAGCGCCCGGATCGCCCTGCTCCACTACGCGGACGGCGAGAAGCGCTATATCCTGGCTCCACAGGGCCTCCGCCAGGGGGACCGCTTGATGTCGGGCCCCGGGGCGGACATCCGTCCGGGCAACGCCCTCCCGCTGGCGAACATCCCCGTGGGCAGCGTGGTGCACGCGGTGGAGCTGCGGCCGGGCCAGGGCGCCAAGATGGCCCGGTCCGCGGGGTCCTCGGTTCAGATCGTGGCCAAGGAGGGCGGCTTCGCCCAGCTCCGGCTGCCGTCTGGCGAGATGCGGCTGGTCGAGCTGACTTGCCGGGCCTCGATCGGCTCGGTGAGCAACCCCGAGCACGAGCTGATCGCCAAGGGCAAGGCCGGGCGGACCCGCTGGAAGGGGGTCCGGCCGTCGGTGCGGGGCGTGGCCATGAACCCGGTCGACCACCCGCTGGGGGGCGGCGAGGGCAAGTCCTCGGGCGGCCGCCACCCCACCTCGCCGTGGGGGAAGAAGGAGGGCCGGACCCGGAAGAAGGGCAAGCCCTCGGACCGGTACATCGTCCGGCGGCGGAGGAAGAAGGGGAGAGCGTAGATGCCGAGGTCGGTGAAGAAGGGGCCGTTCGTCGACGACCACCTCCTGAAGAAGGTGGACGACATGAACAAGCGCGGCGACAAGCGCGTGATCCGGACGTGGTCGCGTCGCTCCACGATCATCCCCGAGATGGTGGGTCACACGATCGCGGTCCACGACGGGCGCAAGCACGTTCCGGTGTTCATCACCGAGGCCATGGTCGGGCACAAGCTGGGCGAGTTCGCCCCGACCCGGGTGTTCCGGACCCACGGGCACCACACCGAGCGAAGCACGTCGTTGAAGTAGGGAGCGATGGAGGCACGAGCCAGGGCGCGATACGTGAGGGTGTCGCCGAGGAAGGCGCGGCGGGCGATCGACCTCATCCGGAACCGGCCGGCCGGGGAGGCCCGGCGGATCCTGGAGTTCTCGAACCTGGGCGCCGCCGTCCCGGTCCGGAAGGTGCTCGATTCGGCGATCGCGAACGCGGAGCACACGCCGGGCGTGGTGGCCGACAACCTGTTCGTGGCCAGGGCCTTCGTCGACGAGGGCCCCACGCTCCAGCGCTGGCGGCCCCGGGCGCTCGGACGGGCCACGCGGGTCCGCAAGCGGACCAGCCACATCACGGTGGTGGTCGAGTCGGTCGGGGAGGTGAGCCCGGTTGGGGCAGAAGGTTAACCCGTACGGGTTCCGCCTCGGTGTGATCTACCCGTGGAAGTCCCGGTGGTACGCCGGCAAGGAGGACTACCGCACCGCTCTCCACGAGGACATCGCGATCCGGGACTACATCCGCCTGCATCTGTCGCGGGCAGGCATCTCGGGGATCGACATCGAGCGGAAGGGCGACCAGATCCAGGTGTACATCCGGACGGCTCGGCCGGGGATCGTGATCGGCCGCAAGGGGGCCGAGGTCGATCGGGTCCGGAAGGACCTCGAGCGGATGACGGCCAAGCGCGTCGACGTGAAGGTCGAGGACATGAACCAGGCCGCCACAGAGTCGCGGCCGGAGACCGACGCCCAGCTGCTCGCGCAGGGGGTGGCCGAGCAGCTCCAGGGCCGCGTGTCGTTCCGCCGGGCCATGCGCCGCGCCGTCCAGACCGCGACGCGGGCCGGGGCCCTCGGCGTTCGCGTGCAGTGCTCCGGCCGGCTGGGCGGCATCGAGATGTCCCGGAGGGAGTGGTACCGCGAGGGCCGTGTGCCGCTGCACACCCTGCGCGCCAAGATCGACTACGGCTTCTCCGAGGCCAAGACGACGTTCGGCCGGATCGGCGTGAAGGTCTGGGTGTACCAGGGCGACGAGATCCCCTCGGAGGAGGTCGAGACCGAGCGAGCCCGGGCCCGGGCCATGGCCGGCGTCCCGCTCCAGGCTCCCACCGGGGCCTCCACCGGCGCCCTGATCACCGACACGAAGGAGATGGCCGAGGTCTCAGCCCCCGACGACAGCACGGAGGCTCCCGGCGACGCTGGTGCCCCCTCGGACGCCGAGGGCTCAGGGGACAGCGCAGGCCCCGGGGATCCGGCCGAAGGGAAGGCCTGATGCTGCAGCCGAAGAAGGTCAAGCATCGGAAGCAGCAGCGTGGCCGGATGCGGGGCAAGGCCAAGGGCGGCACCGATGTTCACTTCGGCGACTACGGGTTGGTGGCGATGGAACCCGGATGGATCAGCAACCGCCAGATCGAGGCGGCTCGCGTGGCCATGACGCGGCACATCCGCCGGGGCGGAAAGGTGTGGATCAACATCTTCCCGGACAAGCCGGTGACGAAGAAGCCGGCCGAGACCAGGATGGGCTCCGGCAAGGGGAACCCCGAGTTCTGGGTCGCGGTGGTGAAGCCCGGCCGGGTGATGTTCGAGCTGTCCGGCGTGTCCGAGACCGTGGCCCGCGAGGCCATCAAGCGCGCCGCGCACAAGCTTCCGATCAAGTCCAAGTTCGTGACCCGCCTGGGAGGCGTGCATTGACCAGGCCAGTCGAGTTCCGAGAGCTGTCCGACGAGGACCTGATGGCCAGGCTCGACTCCTCGAAGGAGGAGCTGTTCAACCTGCGGTTCCAGCTGGCCACCGGCCAGCTCGACAACCCGATGCTGATCAAGGGCGTTCGCCACGACATCGCCCGGATCATGACCGAGCTGACCGAGCGGCGCGCCGCTGAGGGCGAGGAGGCGGCGTCGTGACGAACCCGCGTGGTGAGCGGAAGGTCCGCACGGGCGTCGTGGTGTCCGACGCGATGGACAAGACCGTCGTGGTCAAGGTCGAGCGACGGACCCGGCACTCGCTGTACGGCAAGAGCGTTCGCCGGACCTCGAAGCTCCACGCCCACGACGAGGCCAACGAGGCGAAGGCCGGCGACCTCGTCCGGCTGATGGAGACCCGCCCGTTGTCGGCCACGAAGCGCTGGCGGGTGGTGGAGATCGTGGAGCGGGCCAAGTGATCCAGCAGGAGTCCAGGGTCCGGGTGGCCGACAACACCGGCGCGAAGGAGGTCCTGTGCATCCGCGTCCTCGGCGGCTCCGGGAGGCGGTACGCTGGGATCGGCGACGTCATCGTCGGGACGGTAAAGGACGCCCTGCCCGGGACCCAGGTGAAGAAGGGGGACGTCGTCCGGGCCGTGGTCGTGCGCACCGCGAAGGAGAAGCGGCGCACCGACGGCTCGTACATAAAGTTCGACGAGAACGCGGTCGTGCTGATCAACGAGCAGCGGCAGCCGCGGGGGACCCGGATCTTCGGCCCCGTGGCCCGCGAGTTGAGGGAGAAGCGGTTCATGAGGATCATCTCACTGGCGCCGGAGGTGCTCTGACGTGCCCGGCGTGAACATCAGGAAGGACGACGAGGTTCAGGTGATCCACGGCAAGGACCGTGGGGCCCGGGGTCGGGTCGTGCGCGTGCTGCCCCGGGAGCGCAGGATCATGGTCGAGGGCGTGGGCCGGGCGAAGAAGCACTCCCGCCCCTCGAAGCGTCGCCAGCAGGGCGGGATCATCGACATCGAGCAGTTCGTCGACATCTCGAACGTGGCGCTGGTCTGCAAGACCTGCGGCCAGCCGACCAGGGTCGGGCACCGGCTCGAGGACGGCAAGAAGGTTCGGGTCTGCCGGAAGTGCGGGGCGGATCTCTGATGGCCGTGCGCCCACGCCTCCAGCAGCGGTACCGCGAGGAGCTGCTCCCTCGGCTCATGGAGGAGCTCGGCTACGCGAACCAGTGGCAGGTCCCGCGTCTCGAGAAGATCGTGGTGAACATGGGCGTGGGCGAGGCCGCCCGGGACGCCAAGGTTCTCGACGGCGCGCTGGCCGACCTGGCCACGATCACCGGGCAGAAGCCCCTGGTGACGAAGGCGAAGAGGTCGATCGCCGGCTTCAAGCTCCGGGAGGGGATGTCGATCGGGGCCAAGGTGACGCTCCGGGGCGCCAGGATGTGGGAGTTCCTGGACCGCCTGCTGGCCACGGCCCTCCCGCGGATCCGGGACTTCCGTGGCCTCGACCCCAGGGCGTTCGACGGCCGGGGCAACTACACGATCGGGCTCACCGAGCAGCTTGTGTTCCCCGAGATCGACTACGACAAGATCGACGCGGTTCGCGGGATGGACATCACCATCGTGACCACGGCGACCTCGGACGAGGAGGGCCGGGCCCTGCTGCGTGCCCTCGGGCTTCCGCTCCGCGAGGACACGGCCGCGGCCGGGGCCGCGTAGGAGAGCGAGGATGGCGAAGAAAGCGCTGATCAACAAGTCGAGGCGGCGGCCGAAGTTCTCGGCCCGCCGGTACACGCGCTGCCGGCGTTGCGGTCGAGCGCGGGCCGTGTTCCGCCGGTTCGACCTGTGCCGCATCTGCTTCCGTGAGCTCGCCCACGCCGGGGAGATCCCGGGCGTGACGAAGGCGTCGTGGTAAGGATGATGACGGATCCGATCGCCGACATGCTGACCCGCATCAGGAACGCGAACCTCGCGTACAAGGACGAGGTGTCCGTGCCGGCGTCCCGGCTCAAGGAGGAGATCGCCCGGCTCCTGGCGAGAGAGGGGTACGTGGCCGGTTACCGGTTGGAGGGCGAGGAGCCCAAACGCAGGATCGTGATCGAGATGAAGTACGGGCCCGACCGGGAGCGAACGATCACCGGGGTGAAGCGAGTGTCGCGTCCCGGGCGACGGGTGTACGCGGGCCGGGACCGCCTCCCCCGGGTGCTGGGCGGTCTGGGGATCGCCATCCTGTCCACCTCCCAGGGGCTGATGACCGACAAGCAGGCCGCCCGCCGAGGCGTCGGCGGGGAGGTCGTGTGTCACGTGTGGTAGGGGGGCGAGCGTGAGCAGGATCGGAAAGCAGCCCGTGGCCATCCCCGACGGCGTGACCGTGGACGTGGTCGACGGCCTCGTGACCGTGAAGGGCCCCGGGGGCGAGCTGTCTCAGCGCGTGAACCGCGACATGAGGATCACGGTCCAGGACGCCGAGGTCCGCGTGGAGCGGCCGTCGGACGAGCGGGAGCACCGGGCGCTCCACGGCCTCACCAGGTCGCTGATCGCGAACATGGTCGAAGGCGTGACGAAGGGGTACGAGAAGCGGCTGGAGATCCAGGGCGTCGGCTACCGAGCCGCGCTGAAGGGCGCGGACCTCGAGCTCCAGGTCGGCTACTCCCACCCGGTGACCATGGCCGCGCCGGCGGGGATCGAGTTCGAGGTGCCGGCCCCGAACCGGATCGTGGTCAAGGGGATCGACAAGCAGCTGGTCGGCGAGGTCGCCGCGAACGTGCGCAAGGTCCGGAAGCCGGAGCCGTACAAGGGCAAGGGCATCCGGTACGAGGGTGAGTACGTGCGGAAGAAGGCGGGGAAGGCCGCCAAGGGGGCGATCGCCTGATGCGGGGCGCCCGAGAGGAGCGCGTTTGATGCAGGCCGCGCGCAAGCGCCTGGCCCGGGTTCGTCGTCACCGGCGGGTCCGGAAGCGGATCCGCGGTGTCGGGGGAGTTCCCCGGCTCGCCGTGTACCGTTCGAACCGGCATATCTACGCCCAGCTGGTGGACGACGACGTCGGCCGCACGGTGGCCACCGCGTCCTCGGTCGAGCCTGAGGTCCGGAAGGCTGACGGCGACAAGTCCGCCGTGGCCAGGACCGTGGGCCAGCTGATCGCCCAGCGGGCCAAGCAGGCCGGCGTGGAGCGCGCCGTGTTCGATCGAGGCGGGCGCCTGTACCACGGCCGGGTCCGGTCGGTGGCCGAGGGGGCTCGGCAGGGAGGGTTGCAGCTGTGAGGCGATACGACGCGGGCGACCAGCGGACGCCCTACGAGGAGCGGGTGGTGGCCATCAACCGCGTGGCCAAGGTCGTCCAGGGCGGCCGCCGGTTCTCGTTCGCCGCGCTCGTCGTGGTGGGGGACGCGGCCGGCCGGGTCGGTATCGGCTACGGCAAGGCCAAGGAGGTCCCGGCGGCGATCCAGAAGGGGGTCGAGGAGGCGAAGCGCAAGCTGTTCGTGGTCCCGCTGATGGGCACCACGATCCCCCACCAGGTCATCGGCGAGGATGCCGGCGGGAAGGTCCTGCTGAAGCCGGCGGCGCCTGGCACGGGGGTCATCGCCGGCGGTCCCGTGCGGGCGGTGGTCGAGTGCGCCGGGATCAAGGACATCCTGTCGAAGTCGCTCGGCTCCGACAACGCGATCAACATCGTGCACGCCGCGGTGAAGGGGCTGCGGATGCTCCGCCGGCCCGAGGAGGTGGCCAAGCTGCGCGGCCTCGACGTGAACGAGGTCGCCCCCCGGCCCATGCTCGAGGCGATCAAGGAGGCGGACGAGCGGAGCCGGGCCGTCCGGGTGGAGTCGGGCCTGGAGCAGGGGGAGGCCGGTGCCGAGGCTTAAGGTCACCCAGGTTCGCGGCGGCGCGGGGAAGCCCCGCCGTCAGCGCGACACGCTCCGGGCGCTCGGCCTGCGCCGCATCCGCCAGGTCGTGGTCAAGGAGGACCGCCCCGAGATCCGGGGGATGATCGCCCGGGTCCAGCACCTCGTCGAGGTGGAGGAGGTGGACGGATGAAGCTGCACCATCTCCGCCCTGGCCCCGGGGCCCGTCGGAGCCGCCGCCGGGTCGGCCGGGGCCGGGCCGCGGGGCAGGGCAAGACCGCCGGCCGGGGCACGAAGGGCTACCTGGCCCGCAACAGCAAGAAGGTCGGCTACGAGGGCGGCCAGATGCCCCTGCTCCGTCGGGTGCCGAAGAAGAAGGGGTTCACGAACCCGAACCGGGAGGCGTGGGCGGTGGTGAACGTCGAGCGCCTCGGCCAGCGGTTCGACGCGGAGGCAACCGTGTCCCCGGAGTCGATGGCCCGGGCTGGGTTGGTCCGGAAGCGGCTCCCGGTCAAGGTCCTGGGCGGCGGTGAGCTGGACCGGCCCCTCACCGTGCAGGCCCACGGGTTCACTCGGGTGGCCCGGGAGAAGATCGAGCGGGCCGGCGGCCGGGTCGAGGTCCTCGGGGGGTAGCATGGAAGTCCGCTCCGGAGGAGGGTGCGGATGCTGAGGGCGTTCATCAACGCGTTCAAGATCCCGGACCTGCGGGCGAAGATCCTGTTCACGCTGTTCATCATCGCGGTCTACCGCGTGGGCTCGTTCCTCCCGATCCCGAACATCGACGTCCAGGAGCTGGCCGGCCAGGCCGCCGCGCAGGGAGGCTTCCTGTCGTTCATCAACCTGTTCTCGGGCGGCGCGCTGAGCCGGCTGGCCGTGTTCGCGCTCGGGATCATGCCGTACATCACCTCCTCGATCATCATGCAGCTGCTGGTGGTGGTGATCCCGAAGCTCGAGCAGTGGCAGAAGCAGGGCGAGGTTGGTCAGAAGAAGATCACGCAGTACACGCGCTACATGACGGTGGCCCTGGCCCTCCTCCAGTCGACCGGCCTGATCTTCCTGTTCAACAACCAGCTCCCCGGCGTGATCCGCGAGTTCACGCCCACCCGCGTCGGCTTCATGGTGCTCACGCTCACCGCCGGGACCGCCATGATCATGTGGCTCGGCGAGCTGATCACCCAGCGGGGGATCGGCAACGGGATGTCGCTCATCATCTTCACGAGCGTCATCTCCGAGCTGCCCTCGCAGGGCTACAGCGTGTTCCGGCAGGGCGGCCCGATCCAGTTCGGCGTCATCGTGGCGATCGGCCTCCTGATCATCGTGGCCGTGGTGTTCATGGAGCAGGGACAGCGCCGGATCCCCGTGCAGTACGCCAAGCGGGTGGTCGGGCGCCGGATGACCTCGGGCGGAAGCACCTACATCCCGTTGAAGGTCAATCAGGCCGGGGTGATCCCGATCATCTTCGCCAGCTCGGTGCTGTACTTCCCCACGCTCCTCGGCTCCGTGATCCAGTGGGAGCCGTTTCAGCGGTTCCTCGACAACCACCTGGTGAACCAGGCCAGCCCGGTGTACATCACGATCTACGGCTTGCTGGTGGTGTTCTTCGCCTACTTCTACACGGCGATCTCGTTCAACCCCGTGGACACGGCCGACAACATCCGGAAGTACGGCGGGTTCATCCCGGGGATCCGGCCGGGCAAGCCCACGGCCGACCACCTCGACCACATCCTGAGCCGGATCACGCTCCCCGGGTCGCTCTTCCTGGCCACGATCGCCTTGATCCCGTCGATCGCGCTGATCGTGATGGGGATCGACCCGAACATCTTCCCGTTCGGAGGAACCTCGGTGCTGATCGTGGTGGGCGTGGCGCTGGAGACCATGAAGCAGATCGAGTCTCAGCTCACCATGCGCCACTACGAGGGGTTCCTGAGGTAGCCGGCGTGCGCATCGTGCTCATCGGCCCTCCCGGGGCCGGCAAGGGGACCCAGGCGCACCGGCTGGCAGACTTCTTCGACGTCCGGCTGGTCTCCACCGGCGACATGTTCCGCCGGAACGTGCGCGCCGAGACCCCGCTCGGGCTGAAGGCGAAGTCCTACATGGAGGCGGGCGAGCTGGTGCCCGATGACATCGTCACCGAGATGCTGGTCCAGGAGCTCGATCGGTCGCCGAACGGCTTCGTCCTGGACGGCTTCCCCCGGACGATCCCCCAGGCCCAGGCGCTGGAGACCGCCCTGGCGCAGCGGGGAGAGCCCCTCGACGCAGTGCTCAAGCTCGCCATCCCCGACGAGCTGACGGTGGCCCGGCTGGCCGGCCGGCGCACGTGCGCGAGGTGCGAGCGGACCTTCAACGTCGAGCTCAAGCGGACGAAGGTCGAGGGTGTATGCGACAACTGCGGGGGAGAGCTGGTCCAGCGCAACGACGATCGCGAGGAGATCGTCCGCCACCGGCTCGAGGTCTACCACCGTGACACGGAGCCGCTTCAGACCTTCTACTGGGAACGCGGCCTGCTCCGCCAGGTCGACGCGGTCGGCGAGGTCGAGGAGATCACCCGGCGGGCCATCGCCGCGGTCGAGGACGTCCAGACGTGATCATCCTGAAGTCGCCGGAGGAGCTCGAGAAGATGCGCCGGGCCGGGGGCATCGTGGCATCGACGCGTCGCCGGGCGCTGGGGGCCGTCCGCCCGGGCATCACCACCGGCGAGCTCGACGCGATCGCCGAGGAGCACATCCGGGCCCAGGGCGCCGTTCCCTCGTTCAAGGGCTACCGGGGTTTCCCGGCCTCGATCTGCGCCTCGGTGAACGAGGAGCTCGTCCACGGGATCCCCGGTGACAGGAAGCTTCGCGAGGGAGATCTCCTGTCGCTCGACTTCGGGGCGATCTGGGAGGGGTACCACGCGGACTCCGCGGCCACGGTGTTCGTCGGCGAGCCGGCCTCCGACGAGGCCGAGAAGCTCGTGCGGGTCACGGAGGAGGCCCTGGAGGCCGGGATCACCCAGGTGCGGGAGGGCGGACGGCTGTCCGACATCGGCCACGCCGTCCAGCAGGTCGTCGAGGGCGCCGGCTTCGGCGTGGTTCGCGAGTACGTCGGTCATGGCATCGGCCAGAACCTCCACGAGGATCCCCCCATCCCGAACTACGGCGACCCCGGCCGGGGCCCGGAGTTCCGCCGGGGCATGGCCCTGGCCATCGAGCCGATGGTGACGATGGGGGAGTGGGCCACCCGGGTCCTCGACGACGACTGGACCGTGGTCACCGCGGACGGCGGCCTGTGCGCCCACTTCGAGCACACCGTGGCGCTCTCCGACCGGGGCGCCGAGGTCCTGACCGCCGACTGAGCGGTTTGTCCGGCTCGGGGTGGTTTCCGAGCGCGGAGCCTGGACGGGCCGACGGGGCCGGCCGTATACTTAGGGCTCGGGCCCCCGAGAGGGGTCCGGTTCCGTGTCCGGGAATCCCTCGAGGAGAACGTGCGTTGAAGGTACGGCCGTCGGTCAGGCGGATGTGCGAGAAGTGCAAGGTCATCCGGAGGAGAGGGCGGGTCATGGTGATCTGCTCGAACCCGAGGCACAAGCAGCGACAGGGATAGGAGGAGCATGGCCCGGATCGCCGGCGTGGATCTCCCCCGCGACAAGCGGGTCGAGATCGCCCTGACTTACATCTACGGGGTCGGCCCCAGCGCCGCCCGGGCCACCGTGGCGGGGGCCCGGGTCAGCCCCGACACCAAGGTCCGGGACCTGTCCGAGGACGAGGTCGTCCGGATCCGCGACTGGATCGATCAGAACCTCAAGGTCGAGGGCGACCTCCGCCGCGATGTGGCCCAGGACATCAAGCGCAAGATCGAGATCGGCGCGTACCAGGGCCTCCGGCACCGCCGGAGCCTCCCGGTCCACGGACAGCGGACGCACACGAACGCCCGGACGAGGAAGGGCCCGAAGAAGACCGTCGGCGTGAAGCGAAGGGCGAAGTAACGGTGGCCAAGCCGAAGAAGAAGACCCGGAAGAAGGAGAAGAAGAACATCGCCCACGGGGCGGCCCACATCAAGTCGACGTTCAACAACACGATCGTCACGATCACGGACCTCGACGGCAACACGATCTCGTGGGCCTCGGCCGGCAACGTCGGGTTCAAGGGCTCCCGGAAGTCCACGCCGTTCGCCGCCCAGCTCGCCGCCGAGGCCGCTGCGCGCCGGGCCCAGGAGCACGGCGTCAAGAAGGTCGAGGTGTTCGTGAAGGGCCCCGGCTCGGGCCGGGAGACGGCCATCCGGTCGTTGGCCGCGACGGGGCTGGAGATCCTGGGCATCCAGGACGTCACCCCCGTGCCCCACAACGGTTGCCGGCCCCGGAAGCGCCGGCGGGTCTGAGGAAGCAGGCCGGCCCCCGGCCGGCCCGAGTGGCGGGGCAGGAATGGATGATCCCCCGCCGAAGGAGGAATGCAGGGTGCTGATCGTCGCGAGACCGCGGATCCAGGAGGAAAGCGTCAGCCCGACACGGGCGAGGTTCGCCATCGAGCCGCTCGAGCCCGGGTTCGGCTACACGCTCGGCAACTCGCTCCGGAGGACGCTGCTGTCCTCGATCCCGGGCGCCGCCGTGTCCTCGATCAAGATCGAGGGCGTGCTGCACGAGTTCTCCACGATCCCGGGCGTCACCGAGGACGTCACGGACGTCGTGCTGAACGTGAAGGAGATGGTGATCCGATCGGAGCTCGAGGAACCGGCCACGCTGTACATGAAGGCGAAAGGGCCCGGCGAGGTCAAGGCCGGCGACATCTCCCCGCCGGCAGGCGTGGAGATCCTGAATCCCGAGCTCCACATCGCCACGCTCGGCAAGACCGCCTCGATCGAGATGGAGCTCACGGTGGAGCGGGGCGTGGGCTACCGCTCGGCCGAGCAGAACAAGAAGCCCAGGGACCCGATCGGGGTGATCCCCGTCGACTCGATCTTCTCGCCGGTCCGGCGCGTCTCCTACGCGGTCGAGGCCACCCGGGTCGAGCAGATGACCGACCGGGACCGGCTGATCCTCGACGTGCAGACCGACGGCTCGGTCTCGCCGAGGGAGGCCGTGGCCTCGGCGGGGACCACGCTCGTGGAGCTGGCGAACCTGTTCTCCGAGCTGTCCGAGAGCCTGGGCCTGTCCCTGGGCCCCGCCGAGGGCGACGGCGAGGCCACCGGAGATCTGGCGCTGCCGATCGAGGAGCTGAGCCTGTCGGTGCGCTCCTACAACTGCCTGAAGCGTGAGGGCGTCAACACCGTCGGCGAGCTGATCCAGCGGACCGAGCAGGAGCTGACCGACATCCGCAACTTCGGCCAGAAGTCGATCGACGAGGTCAAGACGAAGCTCGACGAGCTCGGGCTGGAGCTGCGGGAGGGCTGAGTGCCCAGGCCTCGGAAGGGTCCCCGGCTGGGCTCCGGCCCCGCGCACGAGCGGCTGATGCTCGGGGGGCTGGCCGCGGCGCTCTTCGAGCACGACAAGGTCCGGACCACCGAGGCCAAGGCCAAGGCGCTCCGGCCCCTGGCGGAGCGGCTCATCACGTTCGCCAAGCGTGGCGACGTCCACGCCCGCCGACAGGTACTGAGGGTCGTGCCTGATCGGGACGTCGTGCACCGGCTGTTCGCTGAGATCGGCCCCAGGATGGCCGACCGCCCGGGCGGGTACACGCGGATCCTGAAGCTGGGCCCTCGGAAGGGTGACGGCGCCCCGATGGCGGTCATCGAGCTCGTGGACCGCCGGGTCGAGGAGTAGCCCGTCGCCGAGTGGCGGTCCTGAAGCTCGTGCTGGCCTACGACGGGACCGGGTTCCGCGGCTTCGCCCGTCAGCCGGGCCGCCGGACGATCGAGGGGAGCCTCCTGGAGGCGTTCGAACGCGTCCTGGGGCATCGACCTCCACTCTCGGTGGCCGGGCGGACCGACGCCGGCGTCCACGCAGAGGGCCAGGTCGTGTCGCTCGAGGCGGAGGCCGACCCCGACCGCGTCCGCCGGGCCCTCAACGGCATGCTGGCCCCCGAGATCGTCGTCCGGCGGGCCGGCGCGGCCCCGGCGGGGTTCGACGCCCGCCGGAGCGCGACGGCCCGGTCCTACCGCTACCGGATCCGGACCGACGAGATCCCGGACCCGTTCACGGCCCGATACGAGTGGCACCGCCCCGGCCGATACGCGCTCGGCCCGATGCGACGGGCCGCGACGCTCCTCGTCGGTGAGCATGACTTCGCGTCGTTCTGCCGGCACCCTGGGCGCGGTCGGTCCACGGTCCGGCGGCTGGACCGGCTCACGGTACGGCCCGCCGGCGAGGTCCTGGAGGTGCGGGCCCGGGCGGAGAGCTTCCTCCACCAGATGGTCCGCAGCCTCGTGGGGACGCTGGTGGCGGTGGGGGAGGGCCGGATGGAGGCCGCCGCCATGCCCGAGATCCTGGCGGCCGGGGACCGGTCCGCGGCCGGCCCGGTGGCCCCGCCGCACGGCCTGACCCTGGTTTCTGTACACTATGGTGCCCACCCACGAGCGCGCCGAGGACCGCGCGCGGCTGGAGAGCGATGAAGACGTACATGCCGAAGCCGAAGGACGTCCAGCGAGACTGGTACGTGGTCGACGCCGACGGGGCCGTCCTGGGACGGCTGGCCTCGGAGGTGGCCGGCGTCCTTCGGGGCAAGCACAAGCCCACCTGGGCTCCCCACCTCGACGTGGGGGACCACGTCGTCGTGATCAACGCGGGCAAGGTCCGCCTGACCGGCGAGAAGGAGGGCAAGAAGGTGTATTACCGCCACTCCCAGTACCCGGGTGGGCTCCACGAGATCCCGTACGAGCGGCTCGCCGAGCGCCGGCCCGAGCGGCTCGTGGAGCAGGCGGTCCGGGGGATGTTGCCGAAGACGCGGCTGGGCCGACGCATGCTCAGGAAGCTGTCGGTGTACCCGGGACCGGAGCATCCGCACGGGGCCCAGCGGCCGACGCCGCTTCGCCTCGGCGAGGTCCCCGGCGGCGAGAGGAGCTGACATGGCGGACGTGGAGACGACGGTGGCGGCCACCGGCCGGCGCAAGGAGGCCGTGGCGCGGGTCCGGGTGGCGCCCGGGACGGGACGGTTCGACCTCAACGGCCGCACGCTCGAGGAGTACTTCCCCTCGCGGACCCAGCGGGTCCTGGCCACCGCCCCGCTGCGGGCCGCGGGGAAGGAGAAGGAGGTCGACGTGGTCGCCCGCCTCGAGGGCGGCGGCGTCACCGGCCAGGCCGGCGCGCTCAGCCACGGGATCGCCCGGGCCCTGATCGAGCTCGATGGCTCCCTCCGCGGCGCCCTCAAGAGGGAGGGCTTCCTCACCCGGGACGCCCGGGAGAAGGAGCGCCGCAAGTACGGCCTGAAGAAGGCCCGGAAGGCGCCGCAGTACTCCAAGCGTTAGCGCGCCCCTCGGCCGGAGGATGTTGCGCGTGTCCAGGCTCTTCGGGACCGATGGCGTACGGGGCGTGGCCAACCGCGACCTCACCCCCGAGCTCGCGTTCGCGGTCGGCCGTGCCGCGGTCACCGCGCTGGGCGGCGTGGGACGGCCTCGCCTGGTCATCGGCCGGGACACCCGCATCTCCGGTCTCATGCTCGAGTCGGCCATGGCCGCCGGGGCTTGCTCGGCCGGGGGCGACGTGATCCGGGTGGGGATGGTCCCCACCCCCGCCGTCGCGTTCATGACCCCGGATCTCGACGCCCAGGTCGGCGCGGTCATCTCTGCCTCGCACAACCCGGCCGGGGACAACGGCATCAAGCTGTTCTCGGGCGACGGCTCCAAGCTGCCCGACGGGGTCGAGGACGAGATCGAGCGCCTGGTCCGGGACGGCGACGGGCCGAGGCCCGAGGGCGCCGAGGTCGGCCGGATCATCGACGCGGTCGAGGAGCCCGACCGGTACCTCGATCACCTCGTCGCTGCGGCCGAGGCGCCGTTGGAGGGCGTGCGGATCGTTGTCGACGGCGCCAACGGGGCCGCCTTCCGGCTCGGGCCGAAGGCGCTCCGCCGGCTGGGCGCCGACGTCGAGTCGGTCAACGTCGATCCCGATGGTACCAACATCAACGAGGGCTGCGGGGCGGCCCATCCCGAGGTGGTTGCGGCCGCCGTCCGCGACCTCGGGGCCGACGCCGGCGTGGCGTTCGACGGCGACGCCGACCGGGCGATGTTCGCCGACGCCGACGGCAACGTGATCGACGGAGACCAGGTCATCGCGGCGTGCGCGCTGGCGATGCATGAGTCGAGGGAGCTGACGAAGGACACGGTCGTCGTGACCGTGATGGCGAACCTCGGGCTGCGGCGGGCGCTGGAGCCGGCCGGCATCACGGTGCTCGAGACCCAGGTCGGGGACCGCTACGTGCTCGAGGAGATGCGGCGGACCGGGGCCGTGCTCGGCGGCGAGCAGTCGGGCCACGTGATCTTCCTCGAGCAGGCCACCACCGGGGACGGGCTGCTCACGGCCGTCCGGTTCCTCACGCTGGCGGCCCGGCGCGGCGTGTCGGTGGCCGAGCTGGCCGCGGCGATGCACCGCTTCCCCCAGGTCCTGGAGAACATCCCGGTGGACGACCCCGCTGCCGCCGTTTCCGGGCCCGTTGCGGCCGCCATCCGGGAGGCCGAGGCGGACCTGGGGGATCGGGGCAGGGTGCTGGTGCGTCCATCGGGGACCGAGCCCGTGGTCAGGGTGATGGTCGAGGCCGAGACCGAGGACCAGGCCAGGGTTCACGCGGACGCGATCGCCGCGGCGGTCCGACGGGCCTGATCCGGCTCAGCCGGATCGCTGCTCGCAGCGTTGGAAGCGGTCCTTGCCCGGACCCCCGACGCATCGGTCCTGCCCCGGACCACCTATCAGCCGGTCCCTGCCGGCCTCACCCATCAGCACGTCGTCGCCGCCGGCTCCCTTGAGCTTGTCGTTTCCGGGGCCGCCGCAGAGCCGGTCGTTGCCTCCCTTCGCGACCAGGACGTCGTTCCCGCCGAAGGACTGGACCACGTCCCGGCGAGACGTGCCCTTGAGCTTGTCGCGGGCCGGTCCGCCGACGATCGTGGCGAGCTTGCCCTCGCACGTGCCCAGGGCAACGGTGGCGACGACCCCCGAGTGGTCGGAGGGCCACAGCCCGCTCGGGGTCCGGTCGGCCGGGTCCTCGCCGAGGATGTCGGCGGAGAAGTGTCCCCACGGGCCCCGCGTCATGACCAGGTCGACGCGTTCGTCGTGCTCCAACGTGGGGTTCGTCAGCGTCTCGTTGTGGCAGCACGTGAATCCGGGGTCCCCCGGATGCGTCGAGGGCCACACGTCCTCGAACCCGGCGGCGAGCATCTTCCCGTAGGTGGCGGTGCCGGAGCCGTCCGCCGGCGAGTTCAGATCGCCCAGGAGGACGGTCGGCATCGACGTCCTCAGAGGCCCGTTGAGCAGCTCGTCCGCCTGGAGGTTCTGGACGTTGACGAAGATGGCGCTCCCACCGACCTCCAGGTGCGTGTTCACGACGCGCGCCTTCTGCCCCCCAACCCTCAGGTCGGCCGACGTCCAGCCCCTCAGGATGCTGAGGTTGCCGATCACGGTCGAGGCGGAGACCCTGGCCTGGTACTGGGCCGAGCCGGTGGCGAGCACCTTCACGCCGGACCGCACCAGGATCACGTCCTCATCCGTGAACCGAAGGTCCTCGGTGAGCGACGTCGGTATCGTGCCGGGGTCCGGATCGGCGTCGAGTGGAACCTCGAGGTCCGAGTTCGTCTGCGATACGACGCTGGAGTACGTCAAGCCGCGTTCGGCCAGCTCCCTGAGCAGGACGTCCAGGAAGTCCAGCACGACCTCCGTGGCGGGCTCCGTGGATCCATCCCCGGGGGTGGGGTCGCGGCGGTACGTGACGGCCTCCTGGATCCCCACGATGTCCGGCTTCGTCGCGGCGATCTCGTCGGCGAGCCGCTCGGCTCGGGCGGGGAAATCCGTGGCCTGGATCGTCTGCCAGGCCTCGTAGGCCAGTTCGAACGCCTCCTCCGCCTGTCCGGCGTTGGCGGCACCCAGGATCGGGAAGAGATCCGCCCCGAGGTACAGGTTGCGGGTCATCACGGTCACGTCGGGGCCCAGCGCGCCCTTCTTCGCCTTCGGCGCCGTCGCTGCCGGCGCCGAGCCGGCCACGAGCGCTCCGAGGACCGACACCGCAGCGATGAGACGACGGATC
>JBQGDK010000027.1:0-8775 GCA_052039025.1 Actinomycetota bacterium | reverse complement strand
GAGGACCCCCTGACGTTCCGGCCGGATCGGTGGACCGATGAGCTCCGCGCCTCGCTGCCCCGGTACGCGTATTTCCCGTTCGGCGCCGGGCCGCGGATCTGCATCGGGGAGCCGTTCGCGTGGATGGAGGGCGTCCTCCTGCTGGCGGCGATCGCCCGGCGGTGGCGACTGTCGCCGGTCCCAGGCCACCCCGTGGTCCCGCAGCCGAAGGTGACGCTCCGCCCGGGACACGGCATGCCGATGATCCTGCACCGCGCGATACGCTAGACACGATGAGCTTCCAGCGAGCCCTGGTGATCTTCGCCCATCCCGACGACGCCGAGTTCCTGTGCGGCGGCACGATCGCGCTGTGGACGGAGGCCGGAACCGAGGTCGACTACGTGTGCGCCACCGACGGCTCGGCCGGATGGAACGGGCCGGATCGCGGCCGGGATGAGATCGCGGCGGCCCGCGCCGACGAGCTCCGGGCGGCGGCTGACGTCCTCGGGGTCAAGGACGTCCGGTTCCTGGGCTTCGTCGACGGGGCGCTCCGGGCCGACCTGGAGCTGCGGAAGGCCGTGACCCGCGAGGTGCGACGGACACGGCCCGACGTGCTCGTGGCCCCGGACCCCTCGATGCTGTGGTCGGGTCGCTCGTACATCAATCATCCGGACCACCGGGCGGTGGGGGAGGCGGTGCTGGCCGTCGTTGCCTGCGACGCGCCCACCAGGCCGCAGTTCCCGGAGCTGCTGGACGAGGGATTCGAGCCGTTCTCGGTCCCGACGCTGTGGCTCTCCACCGAGCACCGTCAGGCCGACACGAAGCTCGACATCGGCCGCACGATCGACCGGAAGATCGAAGCGCTCCAGGCTCACGGGAGCCAGCTCGCGAACATGGGAGAGACCGACGTCGACGCCCGGATCCGAGAGTGGGCCGAGGCGATCGCGGACAGCGAGGACGGCGTTCGGTACGCCGAGGCGTTCCGGACGTTTCAGTTGGAGGACTGATGGAAGACGACGAGCGGCCGGAGCCCGTGGAGGGCGAGGAGCGCGAGAACATCCAGGCCGACCTCGATGACCTCGAGGCGATGCGCGGGGTGTTCGAGCCCCAGGGGACCAAGGGCGTGGTGATCGCCTGCCCGGACTGTGGCTCCGATCACTACTACGGCTGGGAGCTGCTCCGGGAAAGCCTCGAGCACATGCTCTCGACCGGCGAACCGCGGATGCACGAACCTGCCTTCGAGCCGAAGGAGGAGGACTATCTCCTGTGGGACTACGGCAAGGGATACGTCGACGCCCTGGCCGACACCGGGCTCAACGGCGCGGCGGGGATCGACGTGCGGTCGTGCCCGTGGTGCCGTGAGCCGATCGAGCCGCACTTCGCCTACTGTCCGCGGTGCGGGCGGCAGGCCGCGCCGGCCCGCCTCCTGGCCGAGCTGGTGGCCAGAGGGATGGACGAACGCGAGGCTCGGGCCCTGCTGGTGAAAGCGGGGTTCGAGCCGTTCGGCCCCGTCCGCTAGGGGCGCCGGCCCCGGCCGGCGAGCACGAGCGCGATGCCCGCGGCGATCAGCAGGAGGGGCCAGAGCCACGCCGTCCCGATCGAGATCACCTCGAGCGCGTCGAGGAGGAACACCGCCCCGGCCAGGACGAAGAAGATCCCGGTCCCCAGGTTGATCCGGTCGATCATCGGAGGACGGTCACCTCCCCGATGCCGACCGAGAGCTCGAGGTCGAGTGAGGCCGCGGCGCCGTCGAAGCCGTCGTCGACGTGGTCGAGCTCCGAGCCGAACCCGCCGTCCTCCTCGCCGAACAAGGCGACCTGGCCGATCCCCGACGTCGCGTGGACTCGGAGAGGGAGATCGCCCGGCACGCGGACCTCCAGCTCTCCGATCCCGACGCTCGCCGACAGCTCGACGGACCCGGCCGGCTCGATGTCGGACAGGTCGACGACCAGCTTGCCGATCCCGAGCTCCTGGTCCTGGATGGGCTCGGCCCCGCTGATCCTCACGCGGCGATCGCCGATCCCCCCGGTGACGTCGGTGGCGGCCGTGAGCGCCGAGAGGAGCGTGAGGATGACACCGAGCGCGATCAGCCCGCCCTGGCGGCCGCGTCGGACCGCCGCGATGAGCACGATCCCGACGACGATCAGCGCCGCCGGGACCACGACGTCCACGGAGACGTCCACGACGTCGAGGATCTCCAGCAGCCAGGCTCCGCCGACCACGATCAGCAGCGCGCCGAGCGCGATCCCCGCCAGCGATCCGCGGGGCCGAGGTTCCGGCTCCGGGCTCACGGGCGGCATCTCCGGCGGCGTCTCCGGCGGTGTCTCCTGCGGCGTCTCTGGCTCGGTCATCGTCGGGTCCCCCGGTACAGGACGGCCACGCCCACCGCCACCAGCACGAGGGGCGCGACGATCCGGTCGAACCACGGCACCAGCCGGTCGATCAGGAGCACCCCGCCGAGGGCGATCAGGCCGACCCCGAGGAACCACCACAGGTCGCCGCGGGGCTCGGGCGCCGGGCCCAGGTCCTCGCCCTCGCTCTCCTCGGGGATGGCGATCCAGGCGATCACGTACAGCAGGAGCCCGGCCCCGCCGGTCACGAGCAGGAGCACGAAGGCGATCCGAAGCAGGACCGGGTCGATGCCCAGGTAGCGTCCCAGCCCGCCGCAGACCCCGGCGATCACGCGGTCCGTCCGGCTCCGGCGGAGGAGCCGCTCTCGGGTCGGGCTCGGCTCGCTCACCGCTCAACCCTAGCCGGAGCGCCCGGCAGCCCGCCAGCCGGGGCGCCTCAGCGGCGGAACGCGCCGAGCGCCGGGTAGTCCTCGGGCCCCGAGGTGAAGTGGTCGTACAGGCTCACCCCGATGGCCCCTCGGTTCCGGGCCGCCGCCGCGAACGCTCGAACCTCCTTCGCGTTGAGCTCGTCGGCGATGCCGCCGATCGCGTGGATGCGGGTCCGTGGGTCACCCGTGCCGTTCACGATCTGCTCGACGTTGCGGACCAGGTGGCGGCGGGCTGCCTTTGCTCCCGACGACCGTGCCCCGAAGTAGATCATCGGCACGAACACGTCGTACCAGCGGTCCAGCGCCGCGTACGGGAAGGGCCCACCCCACTCGTAGAACCACGGCGGCGTGATCGCCCCGAGAGGGTATCGAGCGCCGGCGGCCTTCCTGATCCGTTTCGAAAGCTCCACGATCCGGCGGTTGCGGCGCTCCACCGGGGAGACGATCCGGGCCTCGATGTCCAGGGCGAAGGCGTCGAAGGCCTGCCCCGTGGCGCTCCGGAATCGGATCGCGGCCACCGCCCGTTTACGGTCGCGGTGGATGTCGTCGAAGTCCGGCAGGTACCAGGCCACGATGCGAAGGCCGCTCGCGTGCGCCGCTTCGATCCACCGGGACAGGATCTGGGGCCGGAACAGGTCGTTCTTGCACTTGTAGTTGCAGGTCTCCAGGAACAGCGTGCGCGCGCCGGCAGCGGCGATGGCGGCCACGGTTCCCTCGGGATCGACCCAGCCCGGGTCGTCGTAGATGTCGATCCATGCCGCCACGCCCCGGAACGAGCCGATCCTCACCTTCGCCGCCGCGGCCGGCGGCGCCAGCGGCGGGAACGCCACGGCCGCCGCCACCACGGTCGCCAGGACGCGGAAGCGGATGGACGGGTAGGACATGTCGGTCGATCCTACCGTGATGCGGGGACCATCAGCCCCGGAGCTGGCGCCACGCCGCCGGCCCGGAGGTGAACGCGTCGTAGAGGCTGGTGCCCAGCACGCCGTGTCGCCGGTCGGTGTGGACCACGGCCCGGACCTCCCGCCCCCCGAGGTCCTCGGCCAGGCCACCGATGTCGTGGATCGGGAATGAGGGGTTGCCGGTCTCCCTCCGGATCAGGCGGATGTTCCGACGGGTGTGGGTGCGAGCCACGGCCGGCCCCCGGCCCCGGACCGTGAAGTAGTTCATCGGGAGGAACACGTCGTAGTGGCGGGCGAGCGCCCGGTAGGGGAAGGGGCTCCACGAGAAGAACCACGGCGGGGTGATCGCACCGAGCCCGTACCGCGGTCCCACTCGCTCGACGAGCCGGCGCGACAGGTCCATCAGACGGCGGTTCCGGAGCCCCACCCGGACCTCCATCGCCTCGATGTCGACGGCGAACGAGTCGAAGCGGTGTCCGTCACGCGTCCGGAACCGGATCGCGGCCAGCGATCGCTGGAGGTCCCGCTTCGGCCGGAGGAAGCCGGGGAGGTACCAGGAGACGACCCGGATCCCCTGCCCGTGGGCGGCCCGGAGGAGCTCCGCCATCCGGGCCGGCCTGAACACCGCGTCCTTGCAGTTGAAGTGGCACGTCTGGACGTAGATGGTTCGGACCCCGCGGCGACGGAGGTCCACGGTCGTCCGCACGGGATGGTTCCAGGCGTGGTCGTCGTAGATGTCGATCCACGCCCCCAACCCACGGTAGGGGGCCAGCGGCGAAGTCGCGGCCACGCCCGGCGCCGGGAGTGCGAGCGCGACGGCGAGGGCGAGCCCGAGGGCACCCCTCCGGGTTCGGTGGCCGGGTGGCACTTGGCGCGACAGGATACCGGCGCCGGACGAAGGTGCAAGCTTCGACCGGTTCTCCGTTTGCCTGGTCCGCTCAGGCGACGGGGGGCTCGAGGACGCAGTCGGCCGGAGCCTTGTCCGGCCGGAGGCCCTTGAACGACGGGGCCCGCAGCTTGCCCACCCGCGTCATCTCCAGGTACTCGACCTCGCAGACGAGCTCCGGACGGACCCATCGGGCGCCCTTCACCGCGGCCAGCTCGGGATCGGCGATCGGCGGGCCCGGCTGCTCCCGCGGCGTCAGGCGCTTCATGAGGTCCCGCAAGACCCCCTCGGTGAAGCCGGTCCCGACCTGCCCGATCCACACGAGCTCGCCGTCCCGGTACGCCCCGAGGAGCAGGGCGCCAAACGTGGCGCCCCTCGAGCCCGTCCCCGGAGTCCAGCCGAGGATGAGACAGTCCTGCTGGTTCGTGGCCTTGATCTTCCGCCAGTCCTTCGTTCGGCGGCCGGACACGTACGGGCTGCCGAGCCGCTTCGCCACGATCCCCTCGAACCCGAGGGTCCTCGCGGAGTCGAAGAACGAGGTCCCCTCCCGATCGACGACGAACGTGAGGGCCATCGGGCCGGTGACCGTGACGATCTCCTCGAGGAGCCGTCGCCGTTCCTCGAGCGGCTCGCGGGTGAGGTCGCGGCCGTCGAGCCACAGGAGGTCGAAGGCGAAGAGCACCACGGGGACCTTCCGCCGGGCCTTCTCGATGTCCTTCGGTGCGGTGAGGTTCATCCGCTGCTGGAGCCGCTCGAACGACGGCCGGCCGCGCTCGTCCGCGGCCACGATCTCCCCGTCGATCACGGCGTTCAGCGCGTTGACGAAGCGGGCCAGGTTGTCGAGCTCCGGGTAGATCGCGGTCTGGTCCCGGCCGGTCCTCGATACCTGCCGCGTCCCGTCGGTGGCCACATAGGCGAGGGTCCGGATCCCGTCGAGCTTGGGCTCGAACCGCCACCGCTCGTCGTCGAAGGCCTGGTGTCCTCCCTCGGCGAGCATCGGCGTGAATGGCGGCGGGGGCGCCGGCTGCTCCGACGCGGAGCGCTTCGAGAGGAACACGAGCCAGTCCGTGCGGGTCTTCACCAGGTGGTACTCGCCCCGGTGCCGCCGCCCCTCGAGCCGGAACGTGACCTTGTCGTCCTTCCACTCCATGGCCTCGTACCGGCCGCGGTCGAAGATCCGAACCTCCCCGGCGCCGTACTGGCCCTCGGGGATCCAACCTTCGAAGCCGCCGTACTCGATGGGGTGGTCCTCGGTGTGGACGGCGAGCCGTTTGTCGTCGGGGCTCGTCGGGAGGCCCCGGGGGACCGCCCACGACGCCAGCACGCCGTCGTGCTCGAGCCGGAGGTCGTAGTGGAGGCGCGTGGCGTCGTGCTTCTGGATCACGAACAGCTCGTCGTTCCCCGGCCGCACCTCCGGCGGCGGCTCCGGCGTGACGTCGAACCGCCGTCTCCGTTCGTACTCGGCCAGCTTCTCCCCCGTGTCGCCGGCCGGGGAGCCGCGGCGAGGCCCCGGGCCCGAGGAAGGGGTTGGGGTGGCCCGGCCCGAGGGTCCGGGGCGGAGTCGCGGTCGGGGGACGCCGACATCGATGCCGAGGGCGGCGAAGGCCTCGCGGGGGTCGACGGGCTCGGTGAGCATGCCCTCGAAGAGATCGCCGACCTCGGCGAAGCGGTCGTGGGCGTTGGCGATGGTGAAGTCCCGCGGGCGAGCCTCACCCGCCTCGACCTCCTCCCACGACAACGGGGTGGAGACGGTCGCGCCGGGCTCGGGTCGAACGCAGTAGACGGCCGAGATGTTCGCGCCACGGCGGTTCATGTTGTGATCGATGAAGACCCTGTCGCCGCGCTTCCGGACCTGGTACTCCATCGTCACGCGTTCGGGATCGACCCCCCGCACGGCCTGACCGATCGCGCCGACGAATGCCCGGGCCTCGTCGTGGGTGGGCCTGGGATCGACGCCCACGTAGATCTGGATGCCGGTCGCCCCCGACGTCTTGGCGTGTGCGGGGAGGCCCAGGTGCTCCAGGGCCACGTGGACGTGCCGGGCCACCGCCAGCACGTCCTCGAACGTGGCGCCGCCCATCGGGTCGAGGTCGAAGAACATGTAGTCGGGGTGATCGATCGAGTCGCACCGCGCGTGGAGCGGGTGGAACTCGATCGCTCCGGTGTTGACCACGAACAGGAGATCGGCCGCCCCGTTCGCCATCAGGAAGTCGTTGGACCCGCCCTCCGCGTCCTCGCTCTCGACGCGGCAGCGGGGCACCCAGTCCGGCGTGTGGGAGGGGGCGTTCTTCTCGTAGAAGTACGGACCCTCGATGCCGTCGGGCATTCGTTTCCGGGTCAGGGGCCGGTCCAGGAGGTACGGCAGGATCAGGTCGCGGACGTTCCAGTAGTAGGCCAGGAGGTCCCCCTTCGTGTATCCCTCCTTGGGCCAGAAGACCTTGTCCAGGTTGGAGAGCCGCAACCGGTGCCCGGCGACCTCCATCCACCAGTGGTCGCCGTCGCGCTCGGCAGGCAGGGGCTCGTGTGTCTCGACGGTGAAGGCGGGGCCGCGGCGGCGCTTGGACGGCATGGGTCGAGGGTATCGAGTTCAGGGGCGCCCGCGTCCCCCGGGGATACAATCGAGGCTCCGAACGGCTCTGGAGGTCCTCATGAAGACGATGTGGAGGGGCGCCATCTCCTTCGGGCTGGTGTCGATCCCGGTGCGCGTGTACACGGCCACGGAGGAGAAGACCCTGCGGTTCAACCAGCTGCATGAGAAGGACAACGGCAGGATCAAGTACAAGCGGGTCTGCTCCAAGGACGGCGAGGAGGTCCCGTTCGACGAGATCGTCAAGGGGTACGAGTACGAGAAGGACCGCTACGTGATCCTCGACGACGAGGACTTCGAGGCCGTGCCGGTGGAGTCCACACGGACCATCGACATCGCCCAGTTCGTCGATCGGTCGGAGATCGACCCGATCTATTACAAGAAGACGTACTACCTCGGCCCCGAGGAGGCGGGGGTCAAGGCGTACCAGCTCCTTCGGGACTCGCTCCGCCAGGGCGGCAAGGTGGGTATCGCCAAGGTCTCGTTCCGCGACAAGGAGCATCTGGCGGCCGTCCGGCTGATGGATGACGTGCTCGTGCTCGACACGATGTTCTGGCCCGACGAGATCCGGGAGGCCGACCTGCCCGGGCTGGAGAAGGAGGCCAAGGTCTCCGACCGCGAGGTCGGGATGGCCGAGAGCCTGATCGAGAACCTCACCGAGCAGTTCGACCCCACCGCCTATCGCGACGAGTACCGCGAGGCGCTCCTGGAGATCGTGGAGAAGAAGGTCGCCGGCGAGGAGATCGAGGTGATCGAGGCCCCGGAGCCCTCGAAGGTCGTCGACCTCATGGAAGCGCTGAAGCAGAGCGTCGAGCAGACGGCGAAGAAGGCGCCGGCGAAGAAGAAGGCACCGGCCCGCCGGCGCAAGGCCGCGGCGTCGTAGCCTCCGGGTGGGCGAGGCGCCGTTCGTCATCGAGTCGCTCGACCGGCCCCGGACCTACCGGATCTCCGGTTCATTCGGGGTGCCGTCGGCCGGCAGCCTCCCCGAGCTGCTCGACGAGCTGTGCCGCACGCCGGGGGACATCACGCTCGACCTCTCGGGCGTGACGTTCATGGACAGCGGCGGGGTCCGGGCGCTGATCCAGGCCTGCATGGGCCTCGGCGAGACCGGCTCCGTCCGCATCGTGAGCCCGAGCGATCAGGTCCGGCGACTCCTCCACCTGTCGGGTGTCGAGGAGAACGTGGACAATCTGGTGGTGGAGTGAGGCCTCGGAGGGTGGTCGTTCGGTGAAGCTCGTCACGGCGATCGTCAAGCCCTTCAAGCTCGATGAGGTGAAGGAGGCCCTCCGAAGCGTCGGGGTCAACGGGCTGACGGTCACCGAGGTCCAGGGCTTCGGCCGGCAACGCGGGCACACCGAGGTCTATCGGGGCGCCGAATACCAGGTCGACTTCGTACCGAAGGTGAAGGTCGAGGTCCTCGCCGACGAGGACCAGGTCCAGCAGGTCGTCGAGGCGATCATGAAGACGGCCAGGACCGGAAAGATCGGAGACGGCAAGATCTTCGTCACGCCGGTGGATCAGGTGTGGCGGATCCGCACGGGGGAGATGGGTCCCGACGCGGTCTGAGCGGGGGGCGCCGCCCCTCGACCGCCTGGTGGGGGCGCTCCGGGCCCTCGATCGCGCCTCCACGACCCACGGACGA